>DAOUSD010000218.1 GCA_030627405.1 Deltaproteobacteria bacterium | reverse complement strand
TCAAACAGGCTGATCCTGTAGTTTACGATCATGTTTGTAATATCAAGTATCTTTGTCAGCAGAAAAATAAAGTTGAAAAACAAAAGACTGATGACAAAAGGAGGGATCATCTCTTTGAAAATATATTTATATATAATAGAGTTGATTTTCATAAATAGTAACAGTTCACGGTTATCGGTTAACGGTTAACGGTTAACAGTTTTATGCTTTTCGTTCTCGTTCCCATGCTCCAGCGTGGGAATGCATACCATATGGGAACTAGGCACGGTTTTATGTTTTGATCAACCGTAAACCGTAAACTGTTATCATAAATAATTCTGAAAGGAAGGAAAAAATATATTCAAATTTTTAGACCACATTCTTATCGTTGTTAAACTGCAATTGATAGAGTTTGTAATATTCTTTCTTGAGAGAAATCAGCTCTTCATGTTTTCCCTCTTCCACAATCTTGCCTTTAATTATAACAACTATTCTGTTTGCATAACCAATAGTTGAAAGCCTGTGGGCAATAACAAATGTAGTTCTTCCCTTCATAAGATTTTCGAGCGCTTTCTGGACAAGCATCTCAGATTCGGTATCCAGAGAAGAAGTCGCTTCATCAAGTATTAATATCGGAGCGTCCTTTAAAAGAGCGCGAGCTATACATATACGCTGCTTTTCTCCGCCCGAAAGACGACTTCCAAGCTCTCCGATTTTTGTGTCAAATTTGTCAGGAAAACTCTGGATAAAATCATATGCATATGCAGCTTTTGCAGCTCTTTCTATGTCTTCATTCAAGGCATTTCGATTGCCATAAGCTATATTATCCCTGATGGTATCATTAAAAAGAATGGGCTCCTGTGTAACTATTGCTATCTGTTTTCGGAGAGAAGAAATTGAGACCTCCCTGATATCAGTACTGTCTATAAGGACAGATCCTTCGCTTACATCATAGAATCTGGGTACAAGATTAACAAGAGAGGTTTTTCCTCCTCCACTCATTCCAACCAGCGCCAGAATTTCTCCGGGCCGTACATCCAGGTTAATATTTTTTAGCACCATTTGATCATCATATTTAAAGAAGACATTGCGGAAAGTTATCCTGTGGGACCCGGATTCTATTACAACAGGATTTTTTTGCTCTATTATATCAGATTCCTTCTCAAGGATATCATAGATTCTGTCAGTGGCGGCAAGACCTTGCTGTACTGCATTGTTGAGCTTGCTCAGTTTTTTTACAGGGCCGTAAAGCATGAGGACGGCACCCATGAAAGAAAAAAATGTTCCGGGTGAAGAGGTACCTGCAATAACTTTGGAACCACCATACCATATAACAAATGCAATCCCGATGCCTCCAAGAAATTCCATTATTGGTGAAGAAAGCGCCTTTGCTGTAACAGCTTTGAGCTCAAGTTTGAAAAGATTGAGTGTTTCTTTAAAGAAACGATGCTTTTCATATTCCTCCATTCCGAATGCTTTAACTATCTTATTTCCTGCAAATGTTTCGTGAAGAAAAGAAGTCAGCTCGGCCATAGATTCCTGAGTTCCGGTGGTTACTTTGCGAACACGCCTTCCCAGCGACACAACAGGGAAGAACGCAGCAGGTAATACTATAAAAGCAAACAATGCCATCTTCCAGTCTCTGTAAAATATTACTGTTGTTAAGCCGATTATGGTAAAACAGTCTCTCAGGGACCCTGTAACAGCAGTTGAAACCATGGTCTTTATGATATTAACGTCATTGGTAATGCGGGAGATCAGAACACCTGTTTTTTCTTTGTGAAAAAAGGAGAGCGGAAGATCCTGAATTTTGCCATAGAGATTGTTTCTAAGTCGCCTTATTATATTCTGCCCAACATAATTCATAAGATATTCCTGGCCGTACATTGCACTACCGAGCAAAAAGTATATAATGATAACGGCAAAAGGAATAAGTCTAAGCATAGCTATATCTTTGTTGATAAATATATCATCAACTACAGGTTTTATCAAAAATGGTATAGATGAATTTGCAGCAGCCATTACAAGCATGCATAACATCGCCAGAAAAAGCTGAAACCAGTTGTCTTTTATAAGCGAGAGTAATTGCTTGTGTCTGCCTTTTATTATTATGCGTTTTGGTTCTTGTTTCATGATATACTTGACACGGTTATAACTTGCATTTTTGTCATTCCGAAAGATTAAAGCAATTAGCTTTTAGGTGTTAGCAATTAGTTCCAAATACCAGATTTCTTATGCTAATAGCTAAGCGCTAATAGCTAACAGCTAAAATAGCTGTCTGCCTCCAGGGTAAGACTGTTCAGTTCTTTTTCGAGGAGATTCCGGTATCTCATTAAGTCGTCTTTGCCGGCATCCTTTGAGACATAGAAAGGTTTGCCATAGATACCCAGGCATTTTGTAAAAGGATACGGAAGAATAAAGCGATCCCAGCTCGCAAAAATCTTGATTTTCTTTGCGCTGCAACTGAAAGGCAAAATAGGGTATCCGGTTTCTCTTGCCAGAATGATTATTCCTAATTTTACCTTGAATTTTGGCCCCTGGGGTCCATCCGGTATAATTAAGCCTGGCCCTTGTTCTTCTTTAAGCTTTTTGATCAGCCCTGATAATGCTTTAATTCCACCTCTTGTTGTTGAACCACGAAAAGCTTCATGTCCTTGTCTCTTAAGTATCCTTGCCACAAATTCACCGTCTTCTGAACCGCTTACCATAGCGGTTCCAGCCAATCCCCTGCACAGATAGTTCAAAAGCAGAAGTCTTGAGTGCCATGCTGCATAGATGAATTTTTTTGAGTTGATAATTGGCCTTGCTTTCTCAAATCCTCTCAATTCTATCTTCATTGTATAAAATAGAATATCAATTAAAAACTTGCCAAGAATACCGACAAGTTTCCATTTGATTTCAACGAGTTTATCTTTCCGCTTTATTGCCTTAATTTTTCTTCTCCATCATATTTAGAGCTATTCCCGCTACTCGCTCTGAAGCGCCCTGCCCCCCCAGCATGTCTCTTATTCCAACAAGCTTTTGCCTCAGCTTTTTCAGTCCCTTAGCATCATTTAACATATTAAATACAGTATCTGCTATATTTTCCGGGGATGCTTTATCCTGTAATAATTCAGGGACAATATTTTCTCCTGCAATAAGGTTTACAAGACCAAAATTCTTGACCTGTACCATTAATCTGCCTAACCAGTAGCTTACAGAAGATACTTTGTAAATTATTACCATTGGAGCGCCTGCAATCGCAGCTTCTAATGTAACAGTACCTGAAGCAGCCACAACTATCTTGCTAATTTTAAAGACATTTTTAACATCTTCTGTCGCTATCCGGTAATTACATGTTCCTTTATGCTTTTTTAATATTTCTTCAACGTGTTTTGTTTCAACAGAGGGAGCTATGGAAATTATGAATTTTATGTTCTTGAGCCTGCTTTGTAGAATCTTGGCGGCATCAAGCATTACTGGAAGATGTCTTATAATCTCTCTGTCACGGGAACCCGGCAGAAGGCCTATAACCGGCATTTTATGATTTTCATTTCCGACTGTTTCCAAAGTGTCTGACTGAGGGAGATCATTTTTAGTATAATTGTCCAGCAAGGGATGGCCTACAAATGTTACCGGCACTTTGTGTTTTCTGTAAAAGTCTTCCTCAAAGGGCAGGATAACAGCAATATGATCCACAAGTTTTCGAATTATTTTGACGCGGCCCGGTCTCCATGCCCAAACCTGAGGACTGATATAATACAAAACAGGTATATTGAGCTTTTTAGCGGCTGCTGCAATTTTAAGGTTAAAATCAGGGAAGTCTATTAATATAACAAGGTCCGGCTTAATACTTTTTAAGTGTCTTTTGACATTGGCAATCGCCTTAAAAAGATTTGGTATTTTGGAAAACACCTCGGTTATCCCGACAACAGACAGCTCGGATGCATCAACCAGGATCTCGACTCCAGCATCCCTGAGAGCTTGTCCTCCGATACCTGAGAAATGTATCTTATTGTTTTCATTATATATAGACCTTACAAGCTTTGACCCGTGAAGATCGCCGGAAGCTTCACCAGCTATAATCATAATATGTTTCGGTTTCATGATTGATGATTGTCGATTGATGATTGAAGGTATTCTATTAATTTTATAACAAAAAAAGTAACAGTTCAGCCACTAAGGAGGAATATGATTGACAAATTGAGGAATTGCGAAAAATTCCCAAATCAGAAATTTGATAACTCAAAAGCAACTTGTTAACACCTAAAATGAGCGATTAGCCATTAGCTTTTAGCTATTAGTCAAACTATATCAAGATGTTATTAAATAATAACATTTCACCCGATGGGTGATTAATAAATAATTATACAAATGCATATT
>DAOUSD010000293.1 GCA_030627405.1 Deltaproteobacteria bacterium | reverse complement strand
CTTTAGGCTCACTTATGCGCGAGTTTCAGACGTTCTTAAATTTAATTGTCCGCTGCCTCTGATTAATCTCATATTCGAGTTTTCAAATTTCTGATTATAAAATTTCAATATCATGCGCACAATCCAGGGTCAAATCACAAATTTTCCCACCGGAGACCGCTTTTTGAATTATTCTGTTCGATGGCTCTGTCAATTTTTACACGGTCAATTTTAGTTGACAATCAATTTTTAGTTGATTATATATTTTGCCTGCTTTTCTGAAGAGTATTTCTTGAAAGCCGGGGGACCCTTAATGTTCCTTAGGCTTTTTTTTGGATTTTATAAGGTTTAAGGTAAAAAAGGAGGGGGTTAAATTGGTTTGTTCAACTGTTAGAGAAGGTGTGAATTGTCCATTTATGACTGCAAAGGGATGTGATTATAATGGCGGGATTTGCCATGAGATTGATGAAAAATGTAAAGGATGTAACCGCAGTACTGAATTTTCATCCGGATGGTATTGTACTGTATATCCGGATCCATCTTTAAAATGGAAAAATGGGGACTGTAACCTTGCTTCTCATGTTTCCGCAGCATCAAATGGTACAAAAGCAAAACTTAATCCATTAAAGGCATCCAAGAGAAGGAACAGATAATGTTGCTTTCGATCTACAGATAAACCCCGCTCGACTTAGGTTGAAGAGCGGGGTTTCTTATTTTATATCTTCCTGATTTTTAAAGCTCTTTTCCCTTGACATTTTTCCCGTCTAACCTGTAAGACCACTCAGATACAAACTCGTAAAACTTTAACCTTTTCAATCAGGGTTCAGGAACTTTCCCTGATCCCCGATCCCAGGCCCCCGGCCACTGGAGTCACTTTTCGGAGGTTTTGTTTATGAATCCTATTGCAATACAGCTTAATAATATTATCGATAAAGGGAATCCCTATATAATGGGGATGCTGTCTAAACTTGGTAAAAATCTTTTTTTCCCAAAAGGTATCTTGAGCCAGAGCGCAGAGGCAAAGGAAAAGGCCTATAAGATTAACGCAACAATCGGTATCGCTAAAGAGCGGGGTAGAACCATGCATTTTGCTTCGGTTGTATCGTCGATAAAGGAAATTCGTCCCAGAGAGTCATTAACCTATGCTCCATCATTTGGCATTCCTGCCTTAAGAAAGATATGGCAGAAATCTCAATTTGAAAAAAACCCTTCTCTATCCGGCAAATCCATAAGTATGCCTGTGGTTACATGTGGTATTACTCATGCCATCAGCGTATTTGCAGATGTCTGGGTGGATCCGGGTGACGTTATAATATTACCAGACATGATGTGGGGAAACTATAACCTTATATTAAATGTTAGAAAAATGGCAAAAATCACCAAATATCCTATTTTTTCAGAAAAAGGGGGATATAATCTTAAAGCCTTTGAGGAAAAGGTAAGGGATGAGGCAGAAAAACATGAAAAGATCATCGTTTTGCTTAATTTTCCGCATAACCCTACCGGATATACTCTTACCGAGAAAGAGGCGGACAGCATAGTTAAAACTCTTATTGATGCAGCAGAAGGGGGAACAAACATAATTGTTGTTTCTGATGATGCTTATTTTGGACTCTTTTACGAAGAAGGGATATTAAAAGAATCTATATTTGCACGTCTTAGTGGGCAGCACCCCAGGCTTCTCGCTGTAAAGCTTGATGGCGCAACAAAAGAAAACTTCGTATGGGGCTTGAGGGTGGGTTTTATTACGTACGGATGTCAAACTCAAGATGATTCCGCAAATATCTATGATGCTCTTGAAAGAAAAACCGCCGGAGCTGTAAGAGGCTCCATATCCAATGCCTCACATCTCGGCCAGTCTATAATATTAAAGTCTATGCAGCATGAAAAATATCCTGAAGAGAAGATTGAGAAGTTCGAAATACTTAAAAATAGAGCAATGCGAGTTAAAGAAGTTCTTTTGGATTCCAGATACAAAGATGCATGGGATGTCTATCCCTTTAATTCAGGGTATTTTATGTGTATCAGACTAAAGCGGGTTGATGCTGAAAAGCTCAGGCTTCATCTTCTGGAAAAATACGGAGTCGGGCTTATTGCCATAGGAGAATCAAATTTAAGAATAGCTTTTTCATGCCTGGAAAAAGATGATATCTCTGAGTTGTTCGATATCATATTAAAAGGGATTGAAGATTTAAGGGCAGGGGTTGGGGATTAGGGATCCCTGTCACCCAATGGCTATGATTATTAATCGGTTAAAAAAAATTTTACAGTCTGTTGCCGGCAGAGAAAGATCTGTCAGCATAGCTCTTGCCGGCAAGTGGACTCTTTATTTTATAGCAATTGGCGTTATTGCTGGTCTCGGCTCAGTTGTTTTTCATTATCTATGCCAGTTTGGAATTCATTACTTTATGGATTTTATAGCTGGTTATAGACCTCCGTTCCCTGCCGGTGAGCATCATCCTCTGTCACCAACAACGACTCCCTTTAATAGATGGATTCTGCTTTTTCTTCCTGCTTTTGGAGGAATTCTGAGCGGCTGGCTTGTATATTCATTTGCACCGGAAGCTGAAGGGCATGGAACAGACGCAGCCATTGATTCCTATCATAGAAAAGGCGGGTTTACGCGAGGCAGGGTTCCAATTATAAAAACCATAGCTTCGGCCATCACTCTTACAACAGGAGGTTCAGGAGGCAGGGAAGGTCCTATAGCTCAAATTGGGGCGGGATTTGGTTCATTTCTTGCGACAAAGTTAAAGCTTTCCGACAGAGAGCGCAGGATAATGATGGCTGCCGGCGTGGGCGCCGGTGTAGGCAGTATTTTCAGGGCTCCTCTGGCAGGAGCACTTTTTGCTGCAGAAGTCCTATACAGAGATCCTGAATTTGAGTCGGAAGTTATTATACCTGCGGGGATTTCTTCTGTTGTTGCCTATTGCGTGTTCTGCCTGGTTTTTGGCTGGGGGTCTCTGTTTGAGTCACCGGATTTTAAATTCTGCAATCCGCTGGAATTGGGGCCTTATACCGTTCTCGCCTTGGTGCTTGTGGGCATGGGCATTTTTTATATTAAATCATTTTACAGTATAGTCAGATTTTTTAAAACATTAAATATTCCAAATCACATAAAACCGGCTATCGGGGGACTCTGTACAGGCATAATAGGTTTCTTTTTGCCTCAAACTTTGGCTTTTGGATACGGTTTTGCTCAGAAAGCGATTTATAATGAGCTGACGATGCCTTTTTTG
>DAOUSD010000139.1 GCA_030627405.1 Deltaproteobacteria bacterium | reverse complement strand
TATCGACCAAAGTGGAGAGTCTTTATCATTTGCCCAGCCGGGAAGCAGGGTGACTATTTTTCTTGATAGTGACTATTTGCCGAATGATCTGATAAGAAGAGCCGGCGACGATTCAAAGGTGGAAGGTGGAAGTTATGAAAGGTTATGTCCATATTTATACTGGTAATGGAAAAGGGAAAACCACTGCTGCACTGGGTCTGTCAATAAGAGCGGCAGGTGCAGGTCTGAAAGTTTTTATAGCCCAGTTCATTAAAAATGGAGATTACAGCGAAATTAAAGCCCTTAAAAGATATTCCGATTTCATAACTGTTGAGCAGTTCGGTTTAGGCTGCTTCATTCGTGGCAAACCAACTCCCGAAGATATAGAAGCTGCACGAAAAGGAATTGAAAAGATAAAATCTGTCGTTTCTTCAGGCAATTATATGATGGTCATACTGGATGAAGCAAATGTTGCGGTTAAGCTCGGACTTTTTTCAGTTGAAGATCTTCTATATATAATTGCTGATAAACCGGAAGAAGTTGAGATAGTAATCACAGGAAGGAATGCAGACCAAAGGCTCATCGAAAAATCGGATCTGGTTACTGAAATGAAAGAAATTAAACATTATTTTCAGAAAGGAGTGAAAGCCAGAGTTGGAATTGAAAAGTAATCGTAGTTGCAAAATACCTCAAGCAATACAGCCGGTCCCATTCCCGATAGGATCCGGAATTACCGGTGCCATAAAGCTGTGGTACTTGTTTATAAAAAATGCGCGTCAGCGGTTTTTTATAAGCTCTAACGCTTTTCTGAATTTATTGCTTATCAACTCTGTCATATCAACCGCATCTTCCAGCAGAAGCCCAACATCATTCATGCCTTTTTCTTTTGTCTTTTTTGCCCAATCTCTATAGTTTTCAGCGTGATCATCATTATGCTTAATCCAGTGCTCAAGTAGTTTGACCAATTTTTCATCAAATGTTAAACTAATGTGTTTTTTATGATTATGTCCATGGGTCATATGAGTTCTCCTTATATAAGTTGAAATAAATATAGAAGTTCACCACGGAACAACACTGAGTTTCACTGAAAATCATAAACAATGAGTAGGTCTAACTACTCAGGTTCACAGTTCCTCGGTGTAATTCCGTGAAAATCCGTGGTGAACTATTGCAACTAAATTTGATATTTATAATTATTAATGTTTACAGTCAACCTATTGCACAAAAGTAATATGCTATTCCTATGATTAAAAATTTCATAAATAAAAAAAATATATTCATTTTACTTATAGCGATAGCCGGCATTATTTGCGGAATTTTAACTGGTTTTTTTTTAGCTCTGACGCACGACCTGCCCCAGATAAGCTCTCTTGAAAATTTCAGGCCGTCTGCAGTTACCCGAATATATTCATCAGACAAGGTTCTTATAGCGGAACTATTTGCAGAAAAAAGGGACCCGGTACCTCTTAAAGCCATACCCGAATATCTCAAAAAAGCCATAATTGCAACAGAAGACAGGAATTTTTATGACCACAGCGGAGTTGATCTAAAAGGAATTGCCAGAGCTATAATAAAGGACATCTGGGCTGGAAAATTTGTTGAAGGAGCAAGTACCATCACACAGCAGCTCGCAAAAACGCTTTTTCTTAATCCAAAAAAAAACCTTGTCAGAAAATTAAAGGAAGCTTTTCTGGCTTTTCATCTGGAGCGCCGGTACACTAAGGATGAAATACTGGAGCTGTATCTCAATCAGGTATATTTCGGCAGTGGCGCATATGGAGTAGAATCTGCCGCAAGAATATTTTTCAACAAATCAGTAAAAAACTTAACCCTTGCTGAATGCTCGCTTGTTTCAGCCATGCCCAAAGCTCCCTCAAGATATTCTCCGCTGGTCAACAAAAATTTAGCAATAAAACGCAGAAACATTGTATTAAAACAAATGCTGCAAACAGGCATAATTAATGAAACAGAATATAATAATGCATTAAATGAAACACTTAACTTATCAAAAAAAAATAAAAACTCGCTCAAAGCGCCTTATTTTGTTGAATATATTAAAAATTTTCTTAAAAATATTATAGGCTCATCAAGGCTTTATAAAGAAGGATTTACAATATATACTACTCTTTCCTATGAGCTGCAGAAAACGGCTGAGGATGCAATTGCAAAGGGGCTTTCAGATCTTGAGTCAAGAATGAAACAGCAGGGAATAATTAATCCTGACCCTCAAAGTGCCTTTGTCTGCCTTGACATTCAGTCAGGAGGAATTCTTGCCATGATCGGCGGCAAAGATTTTTATAAAAGTCCATACAACAGAGCCACCGTTGCAAGGAGACAGCCAGGTTCAGCTTTTAAACCAATTGTCTATGCTCATGCAATTGAAAAGGGTTTCACGCAAAACATGATGATACTGGATGCCCCTGTTGCCTTTAAAGGAAGAAAAAAAGGTAAAACATGGAAGCCTGAAAACTTTTCTAAAAATTATCAAGGTGAAATAACTCTTAGAAAAGCTCTTGCTCTTTCTAAAAATATACCGGCAGTCAGGCTAATAGAAATGCTCGGCCCTTCCTCTGTAGTCCAGTTCGCATACAAACTCGGCATTGAATCTATTCTCTCTCCAAATTTATCTCTTGCTCTGGGAACATCTGAAGTGACTCTTTTAGAATTGACTTCTGCCTATACGGTTTTTCCAAACAGGGGGAAAAGTATAAAACCATATGGAGTTATGGAAGTTGTTGACCACAACGGACGCATTGTCTGGCGTGCAAAACCAAAGAAAAGGCTGGTAATGTCACGTACCGGTGCCGCAATAATGACAGACATGCTTATGGCAGTAATAAAAGAAGGCACCGGCAAAAAAGCTAATATTATAAAACGTTCTGTCGCCGGTAAAACAGGCACTACAGATAAATGTAAAGACGCCCTTTTTATCGGATTTTCCCCGTCAATTGCAACAGGTGTATGGGTGGGTCGGGATAAGTTTGTTACTTTGGGGAAACGGGAAACAGGCGCAAGAGCGGCTCTTCCCATATGGATGGAATTTATGGAAAAAGCTCTGTCAGACAAGCCTTTTCAATACTTTGATATCCCTGACGATATGGTACAGGTGTATATAGACCCTGTCACCGGACTTCCGGTGAATGCAAAATCACCCAATGCCGTTACAGCTCTTTTTAAAAAAGGAACCGAGCCCGGGGAATATTATTCCCCTTGACACGCTATATCAATAATGATGAACTTAAGTGCCTAAAGTTGATGAAATCGCTTCGCTAGTTTATAAATTGGCAGAATACCCTAAACTCTGAACCCGTAACTCGTAACCCGAAACAGGCTTAAATTATGACCGGATTCTATATTCTTATAATAAGAGTTGTCCTTGGAGCTGCTTTTGCCGTCTTACTCTCCCGCTTTTTCTATCCCGACGCAAATATCATATACGTAGCAGGTGTGGGAAGCTTTCTCGTAGGAGCCGCCTATGTAGCAGACTATTTTCGCAATAAAAAATCAACATGAAACAGATAATTCTCGGAACAGCCGGACATATAGATCACGGAAAGACCGCCCTTATCAAGGCTGTTACGGGCATTGACACTGACCGGTTAAAGGAAGAAAAGCTCAGGGGAATAACTATTGAGCTGGGCTTTGCCTCTATTGATCTCCCCAGCGGGCAGCATCTTGGTATTGTTGACGTGCCCGGCCATGAAAAATTTATAAAAAACATGGTCGCAGGGGCTACCGGTATTGATATTCTTGCTATGGTTATCGCGGCCGACGAAGGAGTAATGCCTCAAACAAGAGAGCATATGGAAATTTGCAGTCTTCTGGAAATAAAACAAGGTCTCGTTGTTTTGACAAAGACAGACCTTGTGGATAAAGAATGGCTGGAGCTTGTAATCGAAGATGTAAACGAATTTACCCGGGGAACATTTCTTGAGGGCAAACCGGTTATGCCGGTATCATCTGTTACAGGCCAGGGGATCCCTGAATTTATAAAAGTGCTTGATGAATTAAGTGCCGTGACTCCCAGCCGTTCTGTAAAAAATCTGTTTCGTCTTCCTGTAGATAGAGTTTTCAGCATGAAGGGGTTTGGCACAGTTATTACAGGCACCCTGATTTCAGGACATGTCAAGACCGGCGATACGGTTATGATATATCCTTCCGGTATTACATCAAAGGTCCGCGGTATTCAGGTACACAACCAGAGCGTCAGTATTGCAGAAGCCGGAATGCGTACAGCTATTAACTTTCAGGGGCTTGAAAAAGCTTCCGTGCAAAGAGGAGAAGTGGTATCCAGCCCGGGAGCTTTAAAACCGAGCTATATGCTTGACGTGTCTATTCACTTTCTTAAAAGCAATAAAAAACCCCTTAAAAACCGCACACTCATCAGATTCCATACAGGTACCAGCGAAATTCCAGGCCATGTTGTATTGCTTGATAAAGACAAAATTATCCCGGGAGAAACTACTGTTGCCCAAATCAGGCTTGATTCTCCTGTTGCCGTAGTAAGTGATGACAAATTCGTTATTCGAAGCTATTCTCCGGTACGAACAATCGGCGGAGGACAAATATTAAACCCGCTTCCCCAAAAGCATAAACGGTTCAAAAAAAGTATTTCTGAAGGATTAAAAACTCTGATAACCCAGCCGCCTGAAGAAATCATTGCCTACCATGTTGACAATTCCGGTTATCGAGGCGTCTCTTTTTCTGATCTTAAAATTATGACCAATATGCCTGAAAAACAGCTTGACAATGGCCTGCAAAAGCTAATGTCAATAAAGACAATTATATGTGCCGACAGGGAAAACAGAATTTACATTCATAAAAACTGCTTTGAAAATCTAAATAAAAAAATTTCATCCTTTCTTGAAAATTATCACAGGACAAATCCGCTAAAAGCCGGTATGCCCAAAGAAGAACTCAAGTCCAAGCTGCCTTCGGCTGGTTTAAAACTTTTTAATCTTATGCTCGACATGATGATAAAGAACAAAGAAGTCGTTTCTGATGGAGAGACTGTCCGCCTTTCTTCACATAGTGTTTCCCTTGGAGGCGATCAGGCTGAAGTAAAAGAAAAAATTTTGACCATATATCTTAAAAGCGGACTCTCACCTCCTTATTTTAAAGATCTGAGCAAAACACTTGATATTGATGTAAAAAGAGCCAAAGATGTGCTTATGCTTCTTGTAAAGGAAGGCCTGATAATCAAAACAAAAGAAGAACTTTATTTCCATGTGGAGGTTGTAACTAATCTGAAAAAAAGACTGGTTGATTTTCTTTTAACTCACGGAGAGATAACGACTCCCCAGTTTAAGGAGATGACAGGCACAACACGTAAATATTTAATCCCATTAATAGAATATTTTGATTCAAAAAACGTTACAATCCGGATAGGCGATATCCGCAGGCTCAGAAGCACTTAACCCGTATTTCCAACAAGCTGATTTCACCGCATTCGCTGTGTTACAGGCCATTCGTAGTGAAGTACCACGACTTCATAGCCTGTGCCTTGCGTCTACGGCAAACTAAACTTATTAGAAATACGGGTTAGAAACATTCAAAACAATCAAACATCGAAGCTATGCTGTCCAGAAAAAGCATCCCTTTTCTTGAAAGAGCACAGTAGTTTTTGGGCTGAATGGGAAGAATATACCCATCTTCCTCAAGCTGCTTTATCTTCCCTG
>DAOUSD010000077.1 GCA_030627405.1 Deltaproteobacteria bacterium | reverse complement strand
CCTGAGTTGCCATTGATTCATTCTCTAACATTTTATTTCTCCTCCTCACCCTCTATAATATACACTAAATTATAGGTTGGGAAGTGTCTCACTTATATTGGCACAGAGGGACGTCTATGGTTTTTAGCCTAAAACACGAATCAGCAATGCCTGGATGGAAACAAGAGCTGCTTAAGAAACTAATTGAAAATAGAGTTTTACTGGTAATTGGTTATTCTGGTTTCGACTTTGAGGTCTGTCCAGAGATTGCAAGGATATCAGTAGAGTCTGTTGTTTGGAATTTTTTCTCACAGAATGATTATGAAAGGTCACCAGGATTTAACCATATTAAAAACACAAACATTAATAAAACTGTATTACTTGGTGACATGCTCTCTATCTTCTCATTGCTTGGTCACCCAATTAGCCCGCGTCGATATTTGAGCACGCAATCAAATATCACTTCATTGCTGCAAAACAGTTTTTCAAAAGATGAATTGCTGTTATGGAGGGCTCGTATACTAAATACTATGGGTAATTCCCGTCTTGCCTTACTATCAATAGATGGATTACGACCTAATTCATCAACCAGCAACAAAGTTGTTTTAGAATATGCCCAGGCACTTTTTCACCATGGAAAATATTTATCTGCATCGAAAGAGTTTATTAGGGCGGCCAAATTGTCATCATGCCCTTATGAAAAGCTACACCGTGAGCTTGATGCTTGTGACTCTTTGCGGTGCTTTGGCTCTTATAGAAGGGCTTATTCAATGCTAAAAAATATTAGAAAAGAGATATATTTACTGCCTCCATTAGATGTAGACCTGAGAAGTCGAGTTTTGTTAAAAGAACTTTTGATACTTTATGATTTTTACAAAATTATCAAAAAGACAAGGCTGTCCTTTATTGATAGATTATTGAGGAACAAGTCAGCATTACTAATAGAGCAAGGTGCTCCTCTTTCCTTAGAAGCTGGAAGGTGGCTTGATTTCCAACAATATCGGTTTTGGTGTGAACGTTTTAATTTGAACGCTTCAATATTGTCAAATCAAGGTGGTTACTCGCCTTTGCCAACAAAAAAAGGGTATAAACATTTAGGTTATCAGGTTGCACTCTTAATGGAGATTTGTGAAAGAGCAAAACAAAACCGTTCTACAAGCAATGAAATTGATGAAGGCTTCGACCTTGCAAAATATTTAGGTAGTCATCCTTCATGTTGGAAGATTGCACAAATTAGGAGCAGGTCATTCCCTGCGCAAAAAAGACGGTGGAAACAAATTTATGATAATTACCTTAAGAAGTGTGAATACACTTATTCTATAAGGGTGCAGTTTGCTTTATTTGGTAGTTAAACGCACAACCAGGCGCTTGAGATGGACTGGGCAAAGCCGTGCCGCTTTTGAAAAGCAGTATTTGACTGATAGTTTTTATCTTTATCATAGTTTTTTGGTTATCGTTGCCCAGCCCCTCAGCTTTACGTTCGGTGAACACAATCCATGAACATTATCTGTGCGAGTACATCCCTAAGATGGTGAAACACTTATGAAGTTTGCCTACGAAGACCTGAGTGACGATCAGTTTGAGAAACTGATTGTCTTTTTGTGCCAGCGCTTGCTTGGAATCGCAGTGCAGGGCTTTGCAAAAGGACCTGACGGTGGACGCGACGCAAAGTTCGTGGGAACTGCTGAACTCCATCCAAGCAAGGCCGCTCCTTGGACCGGAACGACCATTATCCAGGCTAAACACACCAATGGCTATAACCGGAACTTTTCGGAATCAGATTTCTTCAGTCCGAACTCATCAAACACGGTACTCGGCAAGGAAATAACGCGTATCAAGAAACTGCGGGATGCCAAGCAACTCGATCATTACATGTTGTTCGCCAATCGACGCTTGGCTGGTAACGCCGAAACCGAAATTCGCGAGCATATCGCATCGAAATGTGGCATTCCCAACTCGTCGATCTACCTGTGTGGCCTCGAACAGTTAGAAACCTGGTTGAAAAGGTTCCCGGAGGTTGCCAGGGAAGTTGATCTTGATCCAGTTGATTCGCCACTAATCATCAGCCCGGATGATCTCGCCGAAGTTGTGCAAGCACTGGCCCGGCAGAAGGAGTCCGTGTCGGCGTTGATTGACGATCCGCCAACAAAGCGGGTTACCTACGAAGGTAAGAATATATTGAACAATATGAGCGTCGAGTATGCCAAGGCGCAGCGCAGAAAATACCTCAAGGAGACCGCGCAGATTCGAGCTTTTTTAGCGGCACCGGAAAACCTTGAACTGATGCGCATGTATGAATCTGTGGCCGATGAGTTCCAGCTCAAAATCATTTCAAAGCGCAAGGACTACCAGACCTTCGACGAAGTGCTGGAATACTTGGTTGACTTGCTGTTCAAGCGAGATCCCGTTTTGCGGCAGCACGCCCATAAGCGTTTGACTCGCGCGGTGCTATTTTATATGTATTGGAATTGCGATATAGGGGAGGTGGTCGATGATACGACCGACGAAGCACTCACATCCTGATCGCACCGTCATCAATGTGTCGATGCTGCTGTTGGCACGGCTCAAAGCACGCCGGGTGGATGACTACGACGACTTGCGCAAATTTGCGAAAAAGAAAGTGGTGGGCGGTGATGTGCTGTTCTTGCCAGCGTTGAATTTTCTATATCTTATGGGCCTAATCGATTATCATCCCAAGACGGATGCTGTGGAGTATGTGGGGCCAAATGAAACTGTCTAAACTCTATTCAAACAAGCCGGATTTGTTCGAGCCTGTGGAGTTTATCCAAGGATTGAATGTCGTCATGGCAGAAATCCGCCTGCCGGAGAACCGCAAAAAGGACACCCACAACCTTGGTAAGACGACGCTGGGGCGCTTGCTCGACTTCGGCTTTCTGGCCAAGCGAAAAGCCAATTTCTTTCTCTTTAAGCACTCTGACATTTTCGAAGATTTTGTTTTTTTCCTTGAAATCGAACTTGAAGATGCGTCGTTTGTGACGGTGAGGCGAGGTGTGAAAGAAGCGACAAAAATAAGTTTCAAGAGGCACGAAGCCAGACATCAGGACTTCTCGGAATTGCCTGTCACCAAATGGGACCATCAGGAAGTGCCATTTGATCGCGCCCGCAAACTGCTTGATGGGCTGCTTGACTGGAGCGCATTGAAGCCTTGGTCATTCCGGAAAGGATTAGGGTATCTGTTACGCTCGCAGGAAGATTTCCGCGAGGTGTTTCAACTGCGCAAGTTTGCGTCGAAGCACGCTGATTGGAAGCCATTCCTCGCGCACATCCTGGGTTTCAATGCCGGGTTGGTCGACCAGCACTACGAGAAGGAAGCAGAACTTTCCAAGAAGAAAGAAATAGTGCAGACGATCAAGAACGAATTGGGCGGGACTATCGAAGATATCAGTAAGATTGAGGGCCTTCTGCTTCTTAAGCAGAAGGACGCAGAGAAGAAGCAGAATTTGCTCGATGCCTTTGATTTCCGTACACATGACAAGGACCGAACCAAGCTGTTGGTCGATGAAATCAATCAGCGCATTGCAGATCTCAACGCTGAGCGCTATTCGCTGAATCAGAATAAGAAAAAAATCATAGCTTCGCTTGAAGAGGATCAAATACTGTTCAACCCGGACGAAGCCCAGCGTTTGTTCGAGGAAGTGGGGGTACTCTTCAAGGGGCAGATCAAGAAAGACTTTCGGCAGTTGATCGCCTTCAACCGGGCGATCACGGACGAACGCCGTGGCTACCTGCAAGAAGAGCGCGCCGAAATCGAATCCGAACTTAAACACGTTAATTGGGAATTAAACTCTCTGGGCAATAAGCGCTCAGACATGCTGTCGTTCTTGAGTGACACCGACATCTTCGGAAAGTACAAGCAGGTCTCTGACGAACTGGTAACATTTCGTGCCGACATCACTTCCCTCGAACGTCAGCGCGGCTTTCTGCACCGACTGCAGGAACTGCGGTCTGAAATCAGGGCACTGACTGAAGAATGCGGCCACATACAGACCCAGATAGAAACGGATGTTGAAACGCAGAATTCCGATCAGAGTAGTCTATTCTCGTCTATCCGGCTGTTTTTTAGCGAGACCGTCGAAGAGGTGATCGACCGAAAGGCATTGTTGAGCGTGTCTCCGAATCAAGCCGGGCACCTTGAGTTCAAGGCGGAAATCTTGGACGAATCTGGCAATTCCACCAGCGCCGACTTGGGACACACATACCGAAAATTACTGTGCATCGCCTTCGATATGGCAGTACTACGCGCTCACATCAATGACAAGTTCCCTCGCTTCGTTTATCACGATGGCGTGTTCGAATCGTTGGACGATCGGAAAAAGGGGAATCTGCTGGAGGTTATTCGGCGCTATACTGAAATCGGTTTGCAGCACATGATCACCTTGATTGACTCGGATCTGCCTGCCCGAACTGGTGACGAGTGGGTGTTTGCAGACGACGAAATCATTCTGACTCTGCACGACGAGAGCGAAGAGGGGCGCTTGTTCAAAATGAGGGCGTGGTGATGGGCCGGACAAATCGCAACAATTGTGCTTCAACAGCAGCAATTCCCGACGCCTCATTTTTGAGTGACAATTTTCCTTACCATGTAAACGTTCGGTGAATTGAGACGGAATATGAGACCCAAAAGACCCAAATAGTGCCTGGATGCCGTATGACAGTAAGCATTTTCGGGACAGGGCTCGGTGTCACGTCTTGATCAACCCATTAGTGGAAGTAGAACGCCCTCTCGAAAACTGAAAGGGTATAGGGGACATTATGTTGGTTAATTACTTTGCAATAAATTTATTTTTCTTTGGACACTTTCGTGACGCTCCTATCTTCACATATGATATCATGAAAACATCATAATCTTTTGATACCAATTGATATATTTGAATATTGGTATCAAAAGACCGCTCTTAATATTGAGCGCTCCAGCTTCAGCCTTGGGCGGAAGCTTAAGAGCTCTTGACAATATACCTATAGATGATATATGTTGCATTTATGGCATGGACGGTTACATCTAAAAAGAAAGCTCAAAAGCAGGCACAAAAATTACCGTCTGATATTAAAAAAATCCTTGTCCGA
This sequence comes from Deltaproteobacteria bacterium, assembly GCA_030627405.1. Lineage (GTDB taxonomy): Bacteria > Desulfobacterota > Desulfobacteria > Desulfobacterales > ETH-SRB1 > B13-G4. The sequence continues at coordinate 2,061 of DAOUSD010000077.1, read as the reverse complement.
CTTTTGATGGAAATAGAAATTGCCGGCCCTTTTAGAAGTAATTGGCAAAACTACGGGCCGTTGGGCAAAAACCGGTATCATTGCCACTTAAAAAAAGGAAGACCGACCTATGTGGCGGTATGGGAAGTCATAGACAAAGAAATACGATTAGTTGAGGTGTCTTATGTTGGAACACACGAAAAAGCTCCCTATTGAACTAAAATTCTTAGGGCCATCGACAAACAAAACAAAGGCTATAAAGGCTTTAAAATCGTTCGGTTTTGTAAATATTTCGGATACAGTTCCCTGGCGCGATCTATTCCCGGAATATGCAGATGAGGAACTACCTGGAGTTTGCCTTGCCGGATCGAGACATAAAGAAAATATGACACAAAAACAACTTTCGGAATTAACGGGAATACCCCAAAGTCATATTTCCGAAATGGAAAACGGAAAAAGAGCAATAGGGAAAAAAACGGCAAAGACATTGGCAAAGGTTTTGAATATCAATTACAGGATATTTCTTTAAAGATAGGCCACCGTTTGGAAGGGTCAGAGCTTGATTTATCCTCTGAATTTCTTAAATGATTCTGATACCAGTTGTCAGGTTCAACAAGTTATTCTATTGTTCTGTATATCTTCATAGTATTGAAAATTTATTCACATCGTTACGCAGCAATCAACTCATTGTCGTTTTTCCGTAAGTTGAAGTTTTGACGACTACTCTATCAACGTTTTTCTTGTATCTCAGAAAAATTTTCTTGACAAGTTTTTTGTGCTATTTTACTAAAATATTTCCGTATATCATTCCATATGGAATGATATAAAACTTCTGGAGATCTCCATCATGCTTAATATTCCGTCATCTTTACGAGTACAGTTTTCGACATATTTACAAGAGAAGACCATCTCGAAAAATAATCAGGCTTTATATCAAAAGTGGCTGCGCTATTATCTGGATTTTTGTCGCAAGTATAATTTTTCGCAAACACAACGCGGGAGTCTCACTCACTTTCTCATGAAACTACAGGAAAAAAAGCAAACGAAAGCGCAACAAGATCATCTCATTCAATCTCGCTGTATTATGAACTTATACTTGCCAAGGATACCTTTTTCAATGTTCCTTCACTTCCAAAAGCCGGTTTGTCTGAGAATATAGCTGCACCGCAGCCAAAAAAACCTGATGTGAAAGAGAACGTTCTTTCAAAACCATTAGCAGGAGCATCGTGGAGAGCTGAATATACCGGATTAGCAAACGAAATCCAGGTCAGACATTATTCTCCCAAGACCTTAAAAACATATTCAGGCCGGGTTCGCAAATTGCAGACCTACACTAAAAGCAAAGATCCGCGCCTTGTATCGGTTGATGATGTAAAGACTTTTGTAGCCGTGAACGCTTACAATATTACTTTATAAAATATACATAATTTGGCACTAAAAAAGGGATTAGCCAATGTTAGCTAATCCCTTGATTTTTTTGGTGCCGGAGCTCGGAATTGAACCGAGATGGAGTTGCCCCCGGAGGATTTTGAGTCCTCTGCGTCTACCAGTTTCACCACTCCGGCGTAGAATGCTTACATATGTGAATCAGCGGCCGTTGTCAATAAAATTGCTTTTATCAAGTGCTGCAATAATATTTTTTGCGGAAACATAACCTTCCCTTAAAATTGTGGGAAAGGGAGTTGTAACATCGATAACAGTCGAACCTGCTCCCCCTTTGAGCGAGCCTGCATCAAGCATGATATCTATTTTATCGGCAATTTGAACGTCAAGATCAGATATAGCTGAACACCCTGCTTGTCCTGAAATATTGGCGCTTGTCCCTGTTATAGGGCTATTCACTTCTTTTACAAGGGAAAAAGCTACAGGATGTTCGGGCAAGCGTATGCCGATTTTGCCTGTACCTGCAGTAAGATTGTGGGAGATAGTGCTTTTTGCTTCAAATATAATTGTGATTTGTCCCGGCCAGAAGTTGTCCATAATACATTTTGCGGTGGATGGAATATGTTTTACAAGAATATGCAGGTCAGTTGTATTTTTTATTAAAAGCGAGATCGGTTTATTGTATGGTCTTTGTTTTAT
>DAOUSD010000267.1 GCA_030627405.1 Deltaproteobacteria bacterium | reverse complement strand
TATGAGCAGGTCGATGATACGCAGCTTTTCCGTCAGGTCAAAATAGACGTAGGCTGTCTGTTCTCCTTCCCTCAATGTAGAATCGATAATTCCTTTCATCTTACCTGCTCCTCGTTAGTAACAATTTAGGTGTTTCAAAGAGACTTTTTTAAATGATTTTCTCGGTCAATTCTTTGTATTTCATTTCTCAGGATATGATTTTTTATGATTTGCTGGATAGCTAAAGTGAGACTTAACATTGTTTGTTCATTTGAAACAAAATCTTGTTTATCCTGTTATCCTGTCAGATTTTTTTTCAAAGGGCTAAAGTGTTACCCCCGTTAAAGCATTTTCTCCGCTGCTCCGGCTCTCTGCATTTTTTGCCGCATAGGGGGTGTGCCGCATCCGGGGCAAAGCAAACCCATACATTCTCATGCACCTTAAAATCACTTGAAATTGCTGCGTGCAGTGTTGTGCCGCCAATATCAACTATTGCCATAAAACCATTACCGTTGTTTTTTCTTTTTATTATCTTTCCCCTGATTCGATTCAAGTCGCCGGCAACTGTTTCATCTTCTCTTTTCAGAGTGATTTTTTCCGGATGGATGCACAGGTTGATTTCTTTGCCTTTTTCAAAAACAGGATATTTTTTAACTCTAATCTTGATGGGGTGTTTCATGCCGTCATTATTGATTAGTACGGCAGCTTCATGGGTGTTTATTCCGGCTGGAGATACTTTTAAGATATTTTTGAACCCGACAAAACGGGCTACAAACTCGGTTTTAGGATGATAGAATAGTTCATCAGGGGATTCAATCTGTTCCACCCTCCCGTTGTTAAGCACCGAAACGCGGTCCCCCAACAATAACGCCTCATTCTGGTCATGGGTCACATAAACCGTGGTCACACCTATTTCCTGCTGAATACTTTTCAATTCATCCCGTACTGTCTCTTTGGTTATGGCATCCAGACTGCTCATAGGTTCATCCATAAGAAGTATTTCAGGTTCAATAACGAGCGCCCTGGCCAGGGCGGTTCTTTGTTTTTGTCCTCCGCTTAACTGGTGGGGGAATTTGCCCTTTTCTTTTGCAATACTTACTTTACTTAAATAATACTCGACCTTGCGTGTCATCTCATACCCCTTAATTCTTCTGACCCTGAGCCCATAAGCAACATTGTCAAAAACGGTTAGATGTGGGAACAAGGCATGGTCTTGAAAGACAAAACCAATTCTTCTTTCGCCTGGAGAAAGCTTGCTTACATCCAGGCCGCCAATAGAAACAGATCCGCTATCCTGTTCAGTCAGTCCAGCTATGACGGACAGTGTAGTTGTCTTGCCGCCGCCGCTCGGTCCTAACAGCACATGAAATTCTCCCTGATTAATTTCAAGGTTTAAATTTTTCAGTACTGTCCGTCCGTCATAGCTTTTTGAGATTTCCTTTAATACAATACCCATTGCAATTTACCCCGCTTGTACCTTGACCCGTGATTTGAATACCAACAGCAATGTAAAGGAAAATACCAGCAAGAGCAAAGCAACAGCGGTTGAGGCAGCCAGCTCTCCTGACATGGCATTCTGATAAATGGCTACAGTCATTGTTTCGGTTTTAAAGGGAATGCAGCCCGCCACCATGGAAGTCGCACCGAACTCTCCCAGCGCCCTTGCCCAGGTCATAATCATGCCGGTATAGATGCCGTTTTTAGCCAGCGGAAGCAGAATCGTTTTAAACGTATAGAATTTTGACGCTCCCAGGCTCAATGAGGCATTGATGACATTTTTATTTATCGATTCAAAAGCGTCCCTTGCTGATTTAATTAGAAACGGAATCGAAACAAAAAGCTGCGCAATTATGATCCCCTTTTTAGAAAATATCAGATCGATTCCGTGGTTGCTTAACATGCCGCCAAACTTACTATTTCCTCCCAGCAGAATCAGAAGGGCCAACCCCGCAACCAGAGGGGGCATGCAAATAGGAAGATCAACCAGTGTATCGAGTATCTCTTTGCCTTTAAAGTCCTTCATAGCAAGCAAATAGGCCACGGGGATTCCGAGACATAACGCAAGAAAGACTACTATCAGCGATGTTTCAAGACTTATGAGAACCGCTGACAAGACTAATGGAGACTTGAGCTGACATACCAGTTCTCCAAACGAAGTTGTTGTAAAAAGAGCGAGCATGGGGAGCACAATCAGGCATACAAAGATGCCTGCAATAAGCGATACAGCCAGGTCGAAGGAAAAACTTTTCATTTATTCCACCGCTTCAAAACCATGTTTTTTGAAAATTACCTTACCTTCAACGCCTAAGAGATAATGAATATATTCGTTTGTTTCTTTTTTATGTTTTACCATCTGACAGACCGGAATAATACTTCTGACATTATACTGCTCAGGGATGCCGACAATTCTAACCCTGCCGGACTGAACCGCATCTGCCTTCCATACAATAGAAGCATCCGCATTATTGCCTTCAATCCATAACACTAATTGCTTAACTGCTTGTCCCTTTGCCCTTACATTCATCCTTGATTCTTCGAGGCCCGCTTTTTTAAATATTGCAGCAGAAGCGCCACCTATAGCAGCCGCCCTTGCATCACCCAATACGAGCCGGTTGTTACTATCAAGAAAATCACCAAGAGAGTTTACCTTATTGTTTCCTCTGGGGGTAATAATAACAGGTGTATGATAGGCAATTGGAGAATAACCTTCTATGTAACCCTTTTTCTTTAAGATTTTTGCCCACCTGTCGCTGCCCGGGATAAAGACATCGGGGGATTGCCCGACCAGTATCTTGTTACCTAATCTTCCGCTTCCTCCATAGTCGTATATGACCTTTATCCCATAAAGCTTTTCAAACCTTTCTCCTATTTCATTCAGAGGAAGCCGCATCCCCGATCCGGCAAACACAAGGAGTTCCTTAGATTCTTTTTGGGCAAAGGCAGTAGAAGAAATAAGGCAAACCAATAATGTCACTAAAAACGCTTTATATTTTTTCAAATCGCCAAGTGCTTTCATGATAACTCCCTAAGAGGCTTGAAAACACAGCCTTTTCAGGTTCAAAATTTTGCTGGTGCCGGCAACTGTTGTGCCGTAAAGATATAGCGGCTTCTGGTATTTCTCTGAGAGAGAAATCAACTGAGACAAGCTGTCATTTACTACTGTTGAGCCCGTCGCCAAAATAACATCACAGGTTTTAAAAAGCTCTTTCGCCATTTTCCTGCCATCCCAGATAAGCACTTCATATTTTATTTTATTAATATTGTCTTTATCCAGGTCTGTTACCTTGACGTTTTGGGTAGCTAAGTTTTTAGAAAAATTATCTATTATAGCCGGCTGGAATCCAACAATTCCAACCTTCACGTCAGCACTGTATTTATCAATGATTGTCCTTGCTATCTCCCTGGCGCATAATTCAGGTTCCTTGTTTTTGCAGTGAATAGTCTTGTCGGCTGCGTCCACGTATCGCATTACAGCGTTGAGCGTAGCAATAAAAAGTGATCGCTCATTGTTGTCTGTTAATTTTAATTCAAGTATTTTTTTGAGCTTACCCTTGAAATTCCCTGGGGCATCCGTAAAAGCCTGCCCCAGGGCATTCTTGAAATCCGCCTGGATTAAGAATTCCTTGCCTTGAAGCAAAGGAAAATCCTTTCTTTCTGTTTCACCTATAGCCTCT
>DAOUSD010000291.1 GCA_030627405.1 Deltaproteobacteria bacterium | reverse complement strand
TCTTGACAGTGGAAAAAGACCAGTATGATTCATAGCCATCAATATTCTTCATTTCTTCTGTAAGCTGAGGTTCCTGAATCTTTGTTTCCTGTAAAGCAACAATGTCTGCATCCATATTCTTTAAAGATTTATGGAAATCCTTCTTCATCACAGCTCTAAGGCCATTAACATTCCACGAAATTATCTTAATATTTTTTTGGCCCATCAGTAACTCCTACCACCTTCAACCTTAATTGCTTGGAACATGAGCTTCAGGTGTGATCGAATTCAAAACAGGAAACTGTTTGAGCGTATTAGATATCGTTAAGAAAGAATCCGTTATAAAATGCCATTTTTGCCCAACTGTTTGCTCAATCACCACAATTTCTTTATAGTTATGGCCGATTCTTTCTTTACGATATCTTATGCGTGAGTTTTTCATGGTTTGAATTTGATTACACCTGAAGCGAATATATTTTCTTAAAGCTAACGAGTTACAATTGCTTTAATTCTTTCCAAAACCGGCGGATGAGAATAGTTTAAAAAAACATAAAACGGATGCGGAAGAAGATTTGAAAGATTGTGAACCGAGAGTTTTTTTAATGCATCGGCCATGGATTTGGGATCCTGAGTGGTTTCCACAGCAAATCTATCTGCCTCATATTCATTTTTACGGGAAAGCATCTGCATTAAAATTCCTGTAAAAAATTCAATGGGCGAATACAGCATGCTAAAAAAAACAAGTCCCGCATAAATGGATTTTTGTTCCATGTAAAACGCATCAAAAAGTCCCTGATAAGAGACAAAAATGGACAACAAAAAAAACATTACCGCCATCTGAACTATACCGATCAATATTCTCTGCAATATATGTTTCTTCTTGTAATGCCCCATTTCATGTGCAAGCACCGCCACCAGCTCATTCACAGTGTGCTGTTTAATTAATGTATCAAACAAAACAATCCGCTTGTGCCTGCCAAAACCTGTGAAAAAAGCATTTGACTTGGCAGAACGTTTAGAGCCATCCATTACAAAAACATTTTCAAGGGAGAATTTTATAGAACGCGCATATGACATGATAGCATTTTTCAGGTCTCCATCTTCAAGAGGATTGAATTTGTTAAAAAGAGGCATAATCCATGTTGGTGCAACAAATTGAATAATAAGCATAAATATTGTTACTGCTATCCAGCAATAAAGCCAGGCATTTGCCCCGGTATATTCAAAAAAAGCAAGTATGCCTGCCAGAAGAGGTGCGCCAAGCAGGACTGACAACAAAAATCCTTTTATTAGGTCCATTATAAATGTGGGCCATTTAGTCTTATTAAACCCAAAACGTTCTTCAATAACAAATGTAGAATAAATACTGAAAGGCAACGACAAGATTGCTTTAAATAAAAGCAATAGGCCTATATATAGCAGGCCTGTCATGATATATCCAAAGTTCCAGGATCGTACCCATTGATCTAATACTGGAAAGCCTTTCCCAAACCAGAATATTATAATTAATAACATATCAAAGGAAGATGTAATCCATCCGAATTTTGTATTAACACGCAGATATTCCTGAGACTTGCGATAACTGTCTGCGTCATAATAACCCTTGAACGATTCCGGGAGTTCGATTTTTAAACCCTTTAGATTCAGTATATCAGCCAGTACACTCAATACAAAGTCGACAACGATTGCGGCCAGAATAATTATAGCTATGAAATTCATAAATAATCCTTATAACCCCTTTATTCTCTTATCCCTGGGAAAGGAAACAGAAAATTCAAATTCGATTGTTTCAGTCTTTTGTGGAGGAAGGTTGAGTTTCCATTCGAGAAGACCGGGGCTTCCATCTTGAATATCTTCTCTATAAACAGGAGCGGGAACGGATTTTACCAGCTTAACCTGAATATCCGCATGCTTTGGGACTGGAACCTGATCATGAATAATAATTGTCTTCTCCTCTTTCATAAGATTCTCTAAAGTAATCCTGTACATAAATTTATGGACTGCTTTTTTTCCAATAAAAGACTTATCCGTATCTTCTCCTGTTAACCTTCTTTCAACATGTATCCGCTCATCCACCCCGAGATGCAAACCAAAACTTTTATTCAGGGGAATAGTCTCAATTCTGGATTTGCCGACATAATCTTCCCCTAAAAATATACTGACTTCTCCCTGCAGAAATGGATATGCTGTTGCATTAACTACCTCTGCCTTCAAAAAGGCAAATTCATACAGCTTTGGCGTACATATATAGCTCAATTTTGCCTGGAGCTCTTCCTGAGTAATTGTTGTCTTAAAAGGTTCGCCCTTTCCGTGGATTGTCTCTCTTTTTTTGATATTAAACGTAACAGATGTGCCTCTTGATTCAGCATATGCTGTTTCCTGTTTTAATTCCTCTTGAGGTGAAGATAGCTTATAGGCTTCCTGCATAACCGTATCAGCCACCGCTCTTTTCCCCGCTTGCTTGAAAACAGGCCCTTGAAAATCAATATACCAGGGATCTAATTCAGGCAAAAATCCTGAGATGTGTGGCTTGGCAGTTGACAGCGACAGTTTAACATCCTTCCAGTCTTCTCCTGTTTTCTGTGTAATTATTCCATAATAATTTAAGCAAATAGCAGAACTCTCCGAATCAACTCTGACATCATAAGCAGGAATCCACCTGGCACCGGGGATAAGATAATTAATTTCTAAAGTCATTCTACCTTTAGCGGCAGCCTCGATGGCAATTTCTACAAGCTTTTTTTCAGGCAATCTTTTGCTTCTATATCTATTCAGCTCAGCCTCGACAGCCTTAATTTCTTTGAGAAGACTGCGTTTTTTCTGCTCAAATAAAATTGTCTGCTCATTTATCCTGCCAAGTCTTTGATATATAAAATCTAAAACCTTATCCCATTTTTTTGTATCAGCTTCTTGAATATAAAGCTCTCTTGATATTTTTTCTGAACTGCTGATCTTGATAGATTCAATAAACTTCTTCTGAGTATTCAGGCTTTCCAGAGTATCCTCTAATTGCTTTTTTCCATCATTAAGTTTTTCTGATTCTCTGCGCAATTCCTCTATCTTCTTCTGCTGGTGCTCCTGTAAAAAGATCCTTTTTATCTTTACTCCACTTATTTTTGCCTTAACACTTCCCTGCCCCATAACTCTGACGGAATCATCAATTATATATGCAGGCAGATTATCAATTATCAGTTCCTGGTTACCGCTAACCAAATCAACATCTACCGTTCTCGTAATCATGGCACGATCCGGAT
>DAOUSD010000160.1 GCA_030627405.1 Deltaproteobacteria bacterium | reverse complement strand
TAATAAAAAAAAGGCTCTTATGTTTTACGAACGTTCTCTATTGAAAAGGGAAAAGGATAAGGCGGATATTGAGAAAAAGATTCAGGAACTGAAGTGACGGCTTCGTAAAAAGCTATTAGGTATTAGCCATTAGCTCTTAGCTGAATGTGTTATCTGTTTGATTAAAGCTATTAGCCATTAGCGGTTAGCTCTTAGCTAAAGGCTAACTGCTAAAAGCTAATTGCTAAAAATCTTCGATTTGAGAATAGCATCCAATTGACTATAATTTCAGGTGGTTTGAGTTTTCCTCTTTTCGCAAAAAAATCGCTTAACTTAGGTTATGGTGATGAAATTTAATGAGTTCGTATAATTTGCAGAACCTGATCAAGTCTTATGTTGAATTTCTATCCTCTGAAAAAGGTTATTCACTTAACACCTCTCGTGCTTATTTGCATGATCTGAATGAATTTGCGGATTTTCTCGTACAGAGCGGAATTAGAGGTAAAAAGAAGCAGAATAAAACATATGATTTTAAGGCAAATGAAGTTCGTTCTCTGATGATAAGGGGATATCTGGGATTATTATACAAGAAGAACAAAAAATCCACTATAGCACGCAAGCTTTCGGCTATACGTTCTTTTTTCAGATATCTTATCAAGTATGGCATAATTCAGAATAACCCGGCAGAATTGATACATACGCCTAAACAGGAACAAACGATCCCTGCATATCTTACAGTTGATGATATGTTTCGTCTGCTTGATTCAATTAAGACAGATAATCGGCTGGGGCTGAGGAATCGTGCTATTTTTGAAACCCTTTATTCTGCGGGGATACGTGTATCGGAACTTGCTGGAATGAATGTTTTTAATGTGGATTTTACGAGAAGTATGATCCGCGTGCTTGGGAAGGGAGACAAAGAGCGAATTGTTCCTATCGGTAATAAGGCTTTAAAGGCTATAAAGGCATATAGGGATAAATTGCATAGAGAAACTGATTTGCAAATCAAGGGGGATGGGCCGCTTTTTTTAAATAAAAATAATGGCCGTCTTACTCCAAGATCAATTGCACGCATCCTGGACAAACTGGTTAAAGAATGCAGCCTTATGGTTCCGGTTTCACCCCATGCGCTGCGACACACATTTGCAACCCATATGCTTGATGCAGGGGCGGATTTGAGAGTGGTTCAGGAACTATTAGGCCATAAAAGCCTTTCGACTACACAGAAATATACACATGTCAGTATCGACAGGCTGATGGAAACATATGACAAGACCCATCCTAGATCATAGAAGGTGATTAATGATATGAATTTTCATGGAACAACTATTCTTGCTGTTAGGCATAATGGGAAACTGGCAGTTGCTGGTGATGGCCAGGTTACTATGAATAATACCGTTGTAAAACATCATGCCAAAAAGGTCAGAAGGATCTATAATGACAGGATAATTGTAGGATTTGCCGGCGCTACCGCCGATGCTTTGAATTTGTCTGAGCGCCTTGAAGCAAAGCTGGAGCGTTACAACGGAAATTTGACGCGAAGCGCGGTTGAACTGGCCAGGGACTGGCGTACCGACAAGTATTTAAGGCGTCTTGAGGCAGTCATGATAGCGGCGGATGAAACAAACATGCTCCTTATTTCAGGAAGCGGTGATGTCATAGAGCCGGATGAAGGTGTTATGGGTATAGGCTCCGGAGGCACAAGTGCTCTGGCGGCGGCAACTGTACTTATAAAGCATTCAGACCTTGATGCAAGGAGTATTGTGGAAGAGGCGATGAAAATAGCGGCATCCATTTGTGTATTTACAAATAATTCTTTTACCATAGAAGAGATGTAAGGAACAGAAAGTCGATATGAGAGATCTAAAACCATCAGAAATAGTTAAAGAACTTGATAAATATATTATTGGTCAGAACAAAGGCAAGCGTTCTGTTGCGATTGCTTTAAGGAACCGCTGGCGAAGGCAGCAGGTTCCGGAAGACATTCGTGAAGAAATTATGCCGAAAAACATTATATTGATTGGCCCTACCGGGGTAGGAAAAACCGAAATCGCAAGGCGATTGTCTATTTTGACTGACTCTCCGTTCGTAAAGGTTGAAGCTTCCAAGTTTACCGAAGTCGGATATGTGGGCAGGGATGTTGAGTCGATGATAAGGGATCTTGTCGAACTAACTGTAAACAGGTTAAAATCAAGAGAAAAGGAAGCTGTTAAGGAAAAGGCATGGCAGATTGCCGAAGAAAAAATGCTTGACCTGCTTCTTCCAAAGCCAAAGGTTCAGCAGGTACAGAAGGACGAAGATTTAAAAGAAATACCCTTTGAGCTTGTAACCAGTAATAGAGATGAAACTTCTTCTACAAGAGAAAAGCTTCGCGCCATGCTTCGTGAAGGAAAACTTGACAACAGATTTGTGGACCTTGATGTTTCAGAAAGAGCCATGCCTGTTGTGGAAATTTTTTCAAGCATGGGGATGGAAGAAATGGGCGTCAATTTCAAAGACATGTTAGGTGGAATGATGCCCAAGAGTAAAAAGAGTAGAAAAATTAAAGTGCCTGAAGCCATGGAAATTCTTGCCCAGGAAGAGGCCCAGGCCCTTGTGGATATGGATAAGGTTGTAAGCAGGGCGATCGAGAAAGTTGAGCAGTCAGGGATAATTTTTCTCGATGAAATAGATAAAATTGTCGGGAAGGGCGGCGGGCATGGGCCGGATGTGTCCAGAGAAGGGGTTCAGCGCGATCTTCTTCCTATTGTTGAGGGGAGTATAGTTGCCACCAAGTACGGTTCGGTTAAAACAGATCACGTCCTTTTTATAGCATCCGGAGCCTTTCACGCAATCAAACCTTCTGATATGATACCGGAACTTCAGGGGAGATTTCCCATCCGGGTGGAGCTTGACTCTCTTGGAAAAGAAGATTTTGTAAGGATACTGACCGAACCTAAGAATGCTCTGCTTCTTCAGTATATTGAGCTTTTAAAGACTGAAGATGTTGAGGTTGTCTTTGAGGACAATGCTGTTGATGAAATAGCGCGAATTGCTGAAGAGGTTAACAATCTTACTGAAAACATAGGAGCAAGAAGACTTCATACGCTCATGGAATGTATGCTCGAAGACATTCTTTTTAGCGCTTCAGACATTAAAGAAGCTAAAGATAGAAAAATAGTAATTGACGGGCAGTATGTGGTAGACAAATTAAAGGATATCAAAGACGACGAGGATCTTAGAAGATACATACTATGACTCCCAATGTGGCTGACATACTTATTGAAGCATTGCCTTATATAAGACGTTTTCATGGGTTGACCATCGTTATAAAATATGGCGGACATGCCATGGTTGATGAGCAGTTAAAGGAAGATTTTGCCCGGGACATTACTTTACTGAAACTTGTTGGGCTGAATCCGGTTGTTGTTCATGGTGGAGGGCCGCAAATCAATCTGGTGCTTGAGCAGATGGGTATACGTCCTAAGTTTGTCAGGGGTATGCGTTTTACGGATGAAGTTACAATGGATGTTGTAGAAATGGTTCTTGCCGGCAAGGTGAACAAGGAAATAGTTGCTCAAATAAATAAGCAGGGCGGCAAGGCCGTAGGTTTGAGCGGCAAAGATGGAGGGCTTATATCAGCAAAGAAGCTAAATGTCATATATCAGGAGGATATGGATAAACCCCCTGAGATAATTGATCCCGGTATGGTTGGAGATGTTACTCAGATAAATCCGGATATCATAAACACAATGACGGTTAAGGGTTTTATCCCGATTATTGCGCCGGTTGGCGTGGGTGATTCGGGCGAAACATACAATATAAATGCAGATATTGTTGCAAGCAGAATCGCAATGGCTCTTTCTGCAGGACGTATAATATTTCTTACTGACGTTGATGGAGTCTTAGACCTTGAGGGCGCCTTAATATCTTCAATTGATACGGAAGAAATCAGTAAGATGGTTGAGGATAAAACAATTTCAGGGGGAATGATTCCAAAGATCGAGTGCGCTCTCAGCGCACTTAATAATAATGTTAAAAAGGCTCATATTATAAATGGATGCAAGCGTCATGCTTTGCTGCTGGAGCTTTTTACTGATAAGGGAATCGGGACCGAAGTTACGACATGAAAACTATAAAAAGCGAAATAATAAATAAGGCAGATAAAGTAATAGCAAAAACTTACAATAGATTTCCCATCGTTATAACAAAAGGGAGAGGATGCACCCTTTGGGATTCAGATGGGCGGGCTTATACGGATTTTGTTGCGGGAATTGCGGTATGCAACCTCGGGCATGCGCATCCGAGAGTTGCGAAAGCCATTTCAAAACAGGCTGAAACACTTTTTCATGTCTCTAACCTTTATTATACAGTACCCCAGACAGAGCTTGCATCATGGCTCGTTAACAACAGTTTCGCAGACAGAGTTTTTTTCTGCAACAGCGGAGCTGAAGCGAATGAAGCGGCTATAAAGCTGGTGAGAAAATATTTCAATGATAGAGGCGAAGAAGGCCGCTGCAGGATAATAGCCATGGAAAAATCTTTTCACGGCCGCACTATGGCAACTCTCTCCGCCACAGGCCAGGAAAAGATGCGCAAGGGATTTGAGCCGGTACTTAATGGTTTTGATTTTGTTCCGTTCGATGATATTGAGGCATTGCGGAGCAAGATCGACCGTTCAACATGTGCGGTTTTAATTGAGCCGATCCAGGGCGAAGGAGGTGTTCGCTGCCCTGCTCCCGAATATCTTAAAGGTGTCAGACAGATTTGTGATGAAACAGGAACTCTTCTGGTTTTTGATGAAATCCAGACAGGGCTGGGCCGTACCGGCAAGCTTTTTGCCTATGAGAATTTCGGGATAGAACCCGATGTAATGACCCTGGCAAAGGCCCTTGGCAATGGATTGCCAATAGGAGCCATGCTGGCTAAAGAACATATCGCTGAAGCATTTGTGCCTGGTTCACATGCCTCAACTTTTGGAGGAACACCGGTTATCACAGCAGCTTCACTTGAAGTTGTCAAGATCCTTATTGAAGAAAATATTATAGATTACGCTCGAAAGATTGGAGAATATTTCAAGCAAAAGCTTTTTCGGCTGAAAGACAGACATGAATCAATTATTGATGTTCGCGGGACAGGCCTTTTGCTTGCCATGAAGATAAAAGTTGATGGGAACAAGATCGTGAAAGCGTGCGTGGATAAGGGTTTTTTAATCAACTGCTTTCAGGGTAATATTTTACGTTTTATTCCCCCTCTTAT
>DAOUSD010000304.1 GCA_030627405.1 Deltaproteobacteria bacterium | reverse complement strand
GCACCTTTTACACGGCGCAAACCCCTCCCGGAAAGCATCCCATTTACTTGAAAAAAAGATTCTGTTTTTTAAGCCGGTTCTTTTTCCGAAAGTACACGTTTCAAGATGAAATCGTTTTGATTTTTTATTGCCCAAGTACCTGTTTTTTTCTTCTTTCCAATTCTTCCATATCCCCTTTTTAGCTATCATCGCATCCCTTTGAGCCTTAAGCAATTTTTTATTATGTTTTTTATTAGGATCCCGGTAAAGGCAATAGGCATATCCCTGTTTTATCATGACTTTGTTAACAAATGTATCATCTTTCAAAAATACATAGGCAAGCAGTCGTCCGTACTGATCATATCTTCCCTTATCAAACTCTAAACGCACTTTTTTTGATAACACCATATTCTCGTTATAATTTTTAGCAATATATCCGAATGGCTCTGCTTTTTTGCCCTTATGATCTATTTCAGGAGCATTTATCCCTATGTATCGTACGCGCCTGCCATCCATAAGAACAATCGTATCACCATCATCGACCCATCTAACATTAAACCAGCTTTCAGCAAATGACTGACCGACAGCACAGATTAAAAGGATAAATAAACAACATATATAATAAAGAATACTATACTTTTTCATTTTGAGTGAGCCCTTAGTTGCCTCTCCTCGATATTAGTCGAGTTTCGCACGCTCTAATTCCTATGAGCCTTCTCTGGCGGGGCAGGTGTTAGATGGTTTTTTTAAAAGAGCAAAATAATATGATTTATATTCTAAACCACTATACCTTGGGATTTGACCATGACAGGCACATAGAAGGTTTTTCACCAGGGATAAAATGCCGTGCATGTCTCGCTCCTTACAAACTGAGTGGGTATGGTGCCGTTGCCAAAGCCGGAGTGAACATATTTTGCTTTTTAAAAAAACCATCTAACACCTGCCATTTAAAGCTTTTGGTGCATATAGGGGGGTGCGAGACTTGAGGATATTAGCATAGTGGTTGACTACTCGACCACATTCAGCCCGCAATGTCGTGCCGCAGTTTCATCAAGCATTTTCGGCAACCCACCACGTTCAGATGGAATAAATCCAAGAGACTTTTTCCATACTTCATCATCTTCCATACAAAAATATAAAACCACATGGGGTGCTATGTCCTTTATAAAAGAAATCATTTTTCGATAAAGTTCAATACGAAGCGGTTTGAAATACCTCATCTTGCCGTCAAGCCCTGTAATAAATTCTCCATATATAATTTTTGAATCAGGAAAGCGTTTCTTTATAATTGATTTTAAAGACGGCATAAAACGAAATGTTCCAAGACTTATCCAGACAATATTCTCTGAAGATACATGGGAAAAAAGCTGTTCAATTACTTTTCTGTAATCTTCTTCGCAGCCGTCATATATGATCATTGGATCAAAATGGAAGGCAAGAGGGTATCCCCATTCCTCACACTTTGCCGCTGCTTTGAGTCTTGCGGCAAGTGATGTGGTACGAAGTTCTTCATTCCCTATAACTTTAGTTGTATTGAGTGACCAGGCAACAATTGTTTTGCGATTATGCCGGAGAGATTTTAACTTTTCGATGGCTGTTGTTTTGGTTTTTAACTCCAAAACAGCATATGATTGCCTTGAGAACTTTGGAACAAGAAAAGCTGAGAGGTCGGTCCACATTTCCCAGATCATACTGTCTGTAAATTCTCCAGTACCGATTCTGGATATACTTTTTTTCGCAAATAGATTGTTCAGCTCAGCCTCAAGGTCATCCCTGTTGACAAAGTACTGAAGCACAGGCGGATGAAAGTAGGACTGCATTATACAGTATGAACAGTCCATAGTACAGAAAGTCCCTATATGTAGAATCTTATAATCACAGCATGTGTAATATCGAGTGCCTGGACATTTCCTGACGAAATCACCTTTATTTCTGGTCAGAAAAAGTATTTTTTTCCCTTCCTGGACAGGATCATCAGCACAAGAAACCGCATCATAGACTTCACGGGCATTATTTACAACTACGGCAGGAACTTTCAGGCGTGATAGAATTGGAGCAACTTGGCTGGAATCAACAACATCTTTGTCTATGTATATTTGCTTTATTTTCTTATTCCCCTGGCAAATATTTCAAAATCGCCTTCAAGGGTTAGTTTCAAATAGTTCTTATCGTTATTAATAACTCTTTTGCTTTCTTCGCGAAGTACGGCACCGGAAAAAAGAGCCCAAAGTGTTTCTGCAAGAGCAACCGGTTTCTTATCTATAAAAACATTTTTCTTTATTCCCTCTTCAAATATATCAGACATTTCCCTGATTGAATCATTTGATAATTTTTTTATGTCTGAAACCAGTTGAGGGGATAAATTTTTAAGGCTTTCGCTTGATTGTAGATGAAACATGTTGATAAGTATTAAAGGATCAAATTCATAAACGTCATACATGGCTTCTTTTAATGCTTTTATTTTCTGTCCCGGCTCTAAATCCTTTTCACTGTTTACATGTTTTAATTTAATATTCAGATATTGCAGTATCCTGAGAGAAAGGGAAGCACATAGCTCATCTTTGTTTTTAAAATAAAGATAAAGGGTGCCTGGACTTAACTCAGCTTCATTGGCAATATCTTCCATTGTAGCTTTGTTAAAGCCCTTTAAGGAAAACACCCTTTTTGCGGCTATCATTATCTGCTGCCGCCTTCTTCCTTTCTCCCGTTCTTTTCTTTCCTGTATTCCCATAATTTGCTGAATCCCATTTATTTCCTAAAAAGCCATATAATTGATATTCGATATTTAGTCAAGGGGAAAAACACTTGACTATTTCTGTTTCTTCATCTTTTCCCATTCAACATTCGATGTTGGATATTGGATGTTCATTTACCTTCCTTCGACATTCGACATTCCTTGTTCGAAATTCTGCGGTTCACCTGATCCCTGATCCCCGGCCCCCGACACCTGTTTTCTAAAAACAGGATTTTGCAGGATTTCCTCAAGGGTATCTGAGTGATCCTGAAGATCTTTCAGGTTATTGAAGTGTAATTTTATAATAAATGTATTGCCCTCAAAATTTTTTGGAGGAATCAGTTTCATATTGTTTCCGAGCTTTAATTCTTTAACAAGTTCTTCAAATTTCTGTTCAGCACGAGTGATTGATGGGTAACGTCTCTTTTT
>DAOUSD010000274.1 GCA_030627405.1 Deltaproteobacteria bacterium | reverse complement strand
GTTTCGAAAATTTGGATTTAATTGACGAGTTATTAAAGGCGGTTAATGACCTCGGGTTTGTTGAACCCACACCCATCCAGACAGATGCAATTCCTGAAATTATTGGAGGGGACAGGGATCTTGTAGGGCTTGCTCAGACCGGAACAGGTAAAACAGCAGCTTTTGCTTTACCTATGATCCAGCTAATTGATTTTGATCTGACACATACTCAAGGGGTGGTGATTTGCCCCACCAGGGAACTCTGTTTGCAGATTACAGATGATATTAAAAAATTATGCAAATATGTAAAAGGCGCAAAGGTTGCTGCCGTTTATGGCGGCGCCAGTATTGAAAATCAGAGAAATCAAATCAAAAAAGGTGCTCAGATTATTGTGGCAACACCAGGGAGATTGCTTGATCTTATTAATAGAAAAATAGCAAAGCTTTCTAAGGTCTCATATCTGGTTCTTGATGAAGCGGATGAAATGCTCAATATGGGATTTCAGGAAGATATAGATGCCATTCTTAAAAATACGCCGGCTCAGAAAAGAACCTGGCTGTTTTCCGCAACAATGCCCAATGAAGTGGCAAGAATTGCAAAAAGATATATGAAAAATCCGGTTGAGATAACCGTAGGGAAGAAAAATAGTGGCGCGGAAAATATTTTGCATGTGAATTATATCGTTAAAGAAAAAGACAGGTATCAGGCGTTAAAACGAATTATTGATTATTGCCCGGATATTTATGGCCTTGTCTTTTGTCGCACACGAAAAGATACACAGGAAATAGCAGAAAAACTGATCAAAGACAGCTATAATGCTGAAGCCCTTCATGGTGACCTTTCTCAGGCGCAACGAGATAAAGTCATGAGCAGATTTAAAAGCAAATCCATTCAGATTCTTATTGCAACAGATGTTGCTGCCCGCGGGATAGATGTTCAGGATATCACCCATGTCATTAACTACAAACTCCCCGATGAGGCGGGAAGCTATACTCACAGGAGCGGCAGAACGGCAAGAGCGGGTAAATCAGGAACATCCATAGTCATCATTAATTCCCGGGAAAAAAGTAAACTTCAGTTTATAGAAAGAAAAGCAGGGGTTAAATTTAATTATGCAAAAGTCCCGGAAGGATATGCAATTTGTGAGAAACAGCTCTATTCCATGATTAACAAGATGGTAAAAGTTAAAGTGGATCGGAAAGAAATCGAGCGTTTCCTGCCGCTGGTCTATGATACACTAAACGGTCTTACAAAAGAAGAGCTCATTCAAAAGTTTGTTTCAAATGAATTTAACCGCTTTCTTAATTATTATAAAGATTCCAAAGATATAAATGCATCCTTGGAAAAAAGGGAAGATGCTTATCGTCCTGTAAAAAAAGATCAACGAAAAAAAAAATTAAAGCCTGGAAAATCGAAACGGTTTTTCTTAAATGCAGGCTCTATGGACAATATGGAAAAAGGCGCTTTGATAAGAACTCTATGCAGCAGGGCTGGAATTAGCTCTGAAAAGATTGGTCCAATAGAAATCATGCGGGAATTTTCTTTTTTTGAAGTTGAAACAAGTGTTGCGGCTAAAGTGTTAAAATCAATGAAAGGTGCGAAAATTGATGCTCGAAATGTTCGGGTTCAATATGCCGAAAATAAGAAAACGCAAACCAAACGATCTAAAAAAAGTAAAAAGAAACGTTAAAACACAGATCAGTCAATGGACAAACATCACAGTCCGGCTTTCTTGCCTTGCAAACAGCTCTTCCAAAGTAAATAACCTGCAATGAAAAGTCGCTCCAGTCCTTTTTGGGAATTATTTTCATAAGATCAAACTCAATTTTAACAGGGTCTGTATTTTCCGTCAGGCCAAGTCTTTTTGAAATCCTTGCCACATGAGTATCCACAGCTATCCCCGGAATCCCAAAAGCACTGCCCAAAACAACATTTGCTGTTTTGCGCCCTACCCCCGGCAGCTTTATCAATTCATCCAATGAGTCAGGAACATTGCCTTTGTATTTTTCAATCAATATCCTCGAGCTGTTTTTGATATTCTTTGCCTTGTTACGAAAAAAACCGGTTGGACGGATCAGTTCCTCAATTGTCTTATTGGAGGCATTGGCGAAATCGTAAGGAGTTTTCAGGTTTTTAAATAATTCTTTTGTTACTGAATTAACCTGTTTATCCGTACACTGGGCGGAAAGCATGGTTGCCACAAGAAGCTCAAAGGGGTCTCTGTGTCTAAGCTGTGTCTTGACATTTGGAAAGGTCATTCTTAGTATTTTACGAATCTTATCTGAACGTGTTTTAATATGCATCACTATCTTGTATTGTTATGACATCATCTTTAAAAAAAGTTCGTGCACTGGGTCTAAGCTCCGGAGGTTTAGACAGCATCCTGTCGGCGCTAATTCTGCGTGATCAGGGCATAGAGGTTGAATGGATATCTTTTGAAACACCATTTTTCTCATCAGCAAAGGCACGGCAGGCTGCATATAAAACAAAAATACCTGTAACAATAAAAAATATCACCCAGGTCTATCTTAAAATGCTGAAAAATCCTCCATGCGGGTACGGGAAATATATGAATCCCTGTATGGACTGCCATGCTCTGATGTTCAAGCTTGCAAGCACAATAATGAAAAATAAAGACTTTAATTTTCTTTTCAGCGGCGAAGTACTTGGCCAGCGCCCCATGTCTCAGACTAAATCATCTCTCCGTTATGTGGAAAAACATTCGGACATTGACGGCTATATACTTCGGCCTTTGAGCGCCATGAGGCTGCCCTTAAGTATTCCTGAAAAAGAAGGTCTCGTAAACAGAGAGCTGTTGCTCGATCTTTCGGGAAGATCACGCAAGCCCCAGATAAAACTCGCTGAAAAATTCGGCATTACAGAATATCCGAATCCGGCAGGAGGCTGTCTTCTTACTGATAAAGGATATTCGGCCCGCCTCAAGGATCTTTTTGAACACCGGAGCACATACACTGAAAAAGAACTGCATTTGTTGAAGTATGGCAGACATCTTCGTTTTGACAATAATACAAAATTAATTATAGGACGTACCAAACAGGATAATGAAAAAATAATAAAGTATCACAACCCATCCAGGGATACGATTATAAAAGTAAAAGACTTCCCAGGCCCGATAGTCATAGTACCGCACAGAGCAAGTAAAGATATTATCATAAAGGCGGCATCAATCTGCGCCGGTTACAGCAAAGCGCCAGGCGATACAAAGGCTGATGTGCAGGTTGTTAACTCGTGCGGAAATGAAACAATAAAAGTAACAGCAATATCTCCGGAAAAAGTCAAAGAGCTCTTAATCTAATTCTTTGCATTTGCGCTAAGCTGGCCGCAAGCTGCCGATATATCCTCGCCCTTGCTGCGGCGGACCATAGTAGTACAGCCCTTTCTGAGCAGGATTTCCCTGAAGTTACTTATTACCGATTCTTCCGGTCGCCTGAAGTCACTACCCTCGTGTTCATTAAAGGGTATAAGATTAATTTTTGATCGCATCCCTTTCAGCAGCTCAGCAAGCTGGTTTGCGTTTTCTTCTGAATCATTTATTCCC
>DAOUSD010000134.1 GCA_030627405.1 Deltaproteobacteria bacterium | reverse complement strand
GGCATCCTTCATAACAGCCTAAAAGTAGTTTACACTTTTAAGGGTAAGATACCTCAAAAAAATATGATTTGTGCGCATAGCTGTTAGCTGTTAGCTTTTAGCTTAACAGTCCGTTTTTATACAAAAGTTTTGCCTAATAGCTAACGGCTAACAGCTAATGGCTGGCATCCGTCAATGTTGAAAAAGTGTAAACCACAAAATGAAGGATGCCACATTAAAATAGCAATTTTTATAGATTTACATTCCAGTCAAAAAAATAGCCCGAAGGGCTCTATGGGAGGTTCTATGAAAGCAAGATTATTTTTCTTATTTGTGCTACTTGCCCTGCCGGCATGTGCTACCACTCCTGCAAGTGTTGAAGATTTCACACCTTCTGACGAATTAGGCACGGTTGCCGTACTATCTGTATTGGGCGACACGCTGAATATAAACTACATAGGGCCGACGGTTTTCGGCAACAGACATAGCACCGCGGATGTTTCCGAATGGGATATAGATAATTTTGTTGTTACAAAAACAGAAGACTACTTAAAACAGAACGGCTACATTGTTAAACGATTATCCTATGAAAAAGCGCCGCTGTTAGAAGCATATAACAATCCAGAGCCTGGTTACGGTACATATTCCAAATATGTCGAAGATTACCTGGCCAAATTAGCGGGAGACCAGGGAATCGATACATTTTTAGTAATATATAATACATATCATGAAGACTATGTCGGGCATAGCGAAGAACGTCTCATGGATTACGGTTTATATCAATGCTTCACTCTGTTAAGTGCGCCGCCTACAGCTCTATATAGCAATTTACGCTTTGAACTTATTACACCCAAACCATTCAGAAAAGTGATGGTAAAGAAGAGCTTCGATTACGAGTTTGTCGCCCCTGAGTACTTTAAAGATAGCTACAAGTACCAGGTCAAAGAAAAGGCTTTGTTAACTATTGAAAATAAGAGCGCTGGCGTATTAGCGGAAAAACTACGCCAAAGTTTAGATGGCGCAATCTCAAAAGGATTAAGATTGGTCGGCTTAAAGAGCTGGAAACCAGATCATGAGAAACAGGTCCAGGCAGCCGCCGAGATTACCCAGATGACGGCATTCAAGGCCAATCGAATAGTGAAGACGTATGTCATGAACCTTTCTTCTTCTCCTGAAGAATTATTTCCGCAATTGTGCCCGACCCGCAGGCACGAATGGCTCGAAGATTGGAAAAGTGACATGATCTATTCGGATTCCGGCGTAGCTGAAAACAATTGTGTTTTTCAAACCGATTATCCCCATCGCGGAGAAATGATCTGGGTCGTTACCCGGTATGACGCTCCCAGCGCCATTGAATTCACAGTGTTCAGTTTCGATTTTTATGTTTTGAAAGTGGACATCACCTTGAAGCCGAATGGAAGTGGCGGCACACAAGCAAACTGGACTCACACATTCACTGCCACAACGGAACGCGGCAATAAATTCATCGCACATTACACTGACTGGGATCACCACAAAAAAATGTCGTGCATTGAGCAATCCCTGGAGCATTTCTGCAGGACTGGAGAAATGCTCCATAAAAACTTGGAGTGAAAGGAAGCGGACATTTTTACATATATTTGGGAAATAAATAAATGCTCCAATATATATATATACTCAAGTTTCGCACCCACTAATTCTTGTGAACCTTCCCTGGCATGGCAGGTATTAGATAGTTTTTTTAAACGAGTAAAATAATATGATCGATATTCTAAACCACTATCCCTTGGGATTTGACCAGGACAGGCACATAGAAAGTTTTTCACCAGGGATAAAATGCCGTGCATGTCTCGCTCCTTACAACCTGAGTGGGCATGGTGCCGTTGCCAAAGCCAGAGTGAACATATTTTGCTTTTTAAAAAAACTATCTAATACCTGCTCTTTAAAGCTTTTGTTGCATAGTGGGGGTGCGAAACTTGAGAATTTTATATTAAAAAAGCTCTTGAAATTTCAGAGGGCAATGAAAGCAAAGCCGCAAAACTTTTAAACATAAATTATCACACTTTCCGTTACCGAAGGAATAAATATAACTAAATATAGAAATTTTTCTATTTTTATTTAGAAATTTTTCTATTTTTCCATTCAAGCCAATATTCCATGTCAACACCATATTCTCTAACCACTTGAATATAATATGTTTATATGAGCTGAAACTTAATGGCATATATTATGCTTAATATACTTAAAGCGATTAAGAAAAATCATTTTACGACTTTCATTTATTAAAGGCATAAGTAGAAGTATGGATCTGTTTAACAAGCTAAAAAATATGAGAATTTTACTTATAGACGACGATGAATGGATAAGAGATTCGCTTAGTTTATTTTTTGAAGGCGAGGGATGTAATCTTAAAGCCCTTGAAAGCGCTGGAGAAGGCTTGAAGATGCTGAAGAATGAAAATTACGATATAATTATAGTAGATTATAGATTGCCTGATATGGATGGTCTTAAGTTCTTCAAGCGAATTCAAGAATCCCATCCTAACGCCTTTAAGCTACTCATTACTGCTTATGGAAGCAAAGAGCTCTTATCTAAGGCAAGGGAAATGGGAATTCATGATTTTATTGAAAAACCATTTACATCTGAAACTATCGAAAGCTCTCTATCCCGATTGATTAAAGAGAGTTCAGCCACGGAGGGATAACTGAAGACAGCCTGCGTGAAGTTCGCAATGTAACACAAAATATTTTTGACAGAACAGTTTCAATTAAAAAGGAGAAAAATTATGAAGATGAAAGTAAGTTTATGGAAGGTCCTGAGTATTGCAGTGGCTCTGGTCTTATGCTATGCTGTAAATTCTGATGCGTTTCGGGTTAATGTTGATGAGGATACCTGGGCTGATGTTACTATAAGGGGGCAACTGTCTTATAAGAATTTTGATAAAAGAAGTGCCGACATAGATTATCATCAGAACTATTTTGAACTTACAGAGGCGGAGTTTTATGTTAAAGGGCAGATTAACGACTTAATTCAGTTCTTTACCCAATGGGAGTGTGTTTATATACCATTAAACATAGATGGAACAAAAGTCACAGGAGACAATTCTTACAAAAAAGAAAGAGCTTATATGAAAGAGACCGGGATGAATTTTTTATTTTCTCCAGAATTTAAGGTAAGATTTGGCAGGATTCGTATACCTGTCAGCAGATATCACCAAAGATCTGATTACGCTAAAATAATTCAGACTGACTTTTTCTATAGGTATGATGTACATGGGGTATTTACAGGTAATGTCGTTGATGTAAAGAAGACCGCTCTTAATATTAGAGAGCCTGGTGTTGTGTTTTATGGAGACCCTTTTGACGGGATGCTCAGATATCACCTGGGTTTATTTAATCAACCTAACAATGACGATCACTATAAAAATCTTAGATACACAGCAAGGCTTGCGTTTACTCCTACTATGTTAGGATTTAAACCCGAATCCTCACTTAAAGGAACAAGAAAAGATTCTTATCTTGGGAAAAAAGATATATTAACTATTGGTGCAGGATATTCCCATGAAGAGATATGGGAAGATCTTGACAATGAGATGTATGCTGTTGATGCATTTTTTGAAAAGAAATATGGTAGTATAGTTCCTAATTTAGGGTTAGGATACATTAAGGCAAAAGAGACTCATAGAGATTTAATTGATGGTAAATCACAAGATAGTGCATTCTGGTTTGTTCAGGGGCAACTCCTTTATGATGAGGTAGTTGGTTTTGGAAAACCTGCTATTGCGGCAAAATTTGAGAGAATGCAGTCAGATAATGCTTATCTTAATGAAGATGTTAAGTCTGATCGTTTGTCAGTTGCTCTTAATTACTACGTCAAGGGATTCTCTGCATGGATATCTCTCGGTCTTGATAATGTAAAATATAAGGATGGTGCAAAAGATTATCTGGAAGCCAATAACAAAGAAGACTCTATCACTGACTACACTCTTTCCTTACAGTTCATATTCTAATGAATCTTATCTAAGGAACTCATTTTCAGGTACTTTTCTAAGCAGCAAACTGCAATAAAAAACCCGGGCCAAATTGACCCGGGTTTTTTTATTATCATAAAATGGTTTTTAATTGATTAGAAGTTGATCTGCCATTTTGCGCCAAAATAAGTCTCATCGCCTTGATCTGCACCACTTCCGTCGTCCTTATAATCATAACGACCGATTTCAGGAACAATAGTTACGCCTTGTGCCAGTGTAATTGGTGCCTGAAAATAAATTGCCAGCGCTTCATCAGCTTTAGCACCGTTGATATCATCTTCAAAGGATATAAAGCCAACTCCGGCCTCGACACCAACCACATCGTTAAATTTAGCACCAATAGATGCTATACCGCCGTAACCGTCATTGTCTTTAATTTTATCTTCGTCTATATCGAACTTAGGTGCGGCATCTGCCTCAGGATTATTGGTAAGTCCGTAACTGTCTACGTTTTGGCCGCCCCAGATCATAGCCTTTAATGTTACAGGGCCCGTATTAACTACTCCAGCAACACCATAGATATAGCCGGTAATATCGTAATCATGATCCAAATTATCGACACCATCAAATTGATTGTAACCGCCAAAAACTCTTAAGCTGACGTTATCCAGAGCAAGAGTGTAGCTTGCTTCAATCTTGGGGAGTGTAGTATCAGAATCTGCGGCTGTTTCTCTGACACCTGTTGTGGTTTGGATAGTACGTGCTGAACGGGGTTTTATAAGCGCCAGTTTAAAACCGTCAACTTTTACCTGAATCATGGGCCGAAATGTAAAGAATCCACCAAAGCCTCTCAAACCATAGTCATTATCATAAACCTGGTTTGTAACAAAATGAATGGGTGTATATTCTTTTCCTATAAGCAGTTCACCAGGACCAAAATTCCAGGTTCCGTAGAGTCTACGTAAAGCAACGTCATCGGCATTAGTACTATTATCATTCATACCATATTCAAAACGACCGCCTATATCACCATTCTGTACCGTTGCGCCAATACGTGAAACAGTATTGAGCCCCCATCTTGAATCTCTGTCGTCAAAACCGGTTTTATTAGAAGGATTGTTTTCATCCTGATTCACATTAAACGTCTGCATACGAACGCTTCCATAAAAATCCCAGTCTGTTGTTGCTCCGGCAGGCACTGCAAATACAATCGCAAGCATTATTGCTGATAAAATAACAAATAATTTCTTCATCATAAATTTCTCCTTAAAAATGCCAAAGTTTACATTATATCCGTTTTATCCTCCGAGACAGTCCACCAAAATTCTCCCTACTTCACCCCCTTCCAAAGCGAAATAAAGACAGAACTATTATATATAGATCCATAAAATTTAATATTTTTACTAAGTTGTAAGATAAATGTCAAGTTTTTTTATAATTTACAATAAATATAAAATGCTATAAGCTGTTGTTTTAGTTATTAATTTCCGCATATTATAGAAACCCGCCCCCCGATCCCTAATCCCTGACCCCTGATCCCTGTATTATTATACAATTCTTTTAAAAGATTTTTCTATCGATTTTAAAGTCCAGCTTATCCAGGTTGGACGTCCGTGAGGGCAATGTGACGGGTTTTCGCATTCATCGAGCTGCGCAAGCAGTGCCCTTATCTGTTTATCCAAAAGCCGCTGATTTGCCCTGATTGCTCCATGGCATGCAATAAGCATCAGGCATTGATCAATTGTTTTCTCCAGACCTTGCGTTAAACCGAATTCCAGCATTTTTTCCGCAATTTCCAAAACAACCGGCTTAATCTCCCTGTCTGCAAGAATAGCAGGAACAGACTTAACCACAAAAGTTGTTCCGCCAAAGGGCTCAATTTCAAGTCCGAGTTTTTTCAGATCCGGAATAAGCTTCTCAAGCATGTGTGCTTCTCTATATCC
>DAOUSD010000330.1 GCA_030627405.1 Deltaproteobacteria bacterium | reverse complement strand
GCTAACCGCTAATGGCTAACCGCACAGGTCGAAAATTTTTAAAACTAGCTCCATGGGAAAGGACTGTTGGAGACAGGATGAAGCTCGCCTTTTGCATAACGTTCAAATCTGAAAGGTTTGAGCAGACTCTGTTTTTCTCCTGTAATTTCTTTGGCAACCAGTTTGCCGACACCTATCATTTTGTAACCATGATTGGAATCAAGGATCATATAGCAATTATCTTTCATTTTATCGAAAATAGGGAAATTGTCAGGTGTAAAGGCGCCGATACCGCCAGACGGCTCATTCTTATAGCTTTGATATTTATCCTCATACCTTTTCTGACAATGGGCAAGGGCTGATGTCCACATATGGACAAATTCAGGTCCTACAACAAAATCAGGAGAATCAATTCCATATGGATCAACTTTAACTTCTCCTTCTACAATATATGGAGCGGCTCCTCCCTGAACACCGTTGAAATGAAAGTCAGGCTTGTAATATATGCCCCACATTTTGTCAGTAATAAGTGACCCATCCTCACTGGAATATAGAGGGGCATCGGTATCAATATGGATTACCGGAGGCATTTTCCCTTCGTTATTCATAGCATAGTCGGGCTGAACTCCAAGAGTGCCCTCGACAAGGCACAAGTAAGTCCACATCTTCGCGTTTTTATGGATATTTCCATCATTATCTTTGATATCTATTTGATTGGGCAGATCAAGCATCTCCCAGAAGGTTTTAGCCCATGGTCCGGCACCAATAATTACATAGTCACATTCAATATCGCCTCTTTGTGTTTTAACAGCAGTTACAGAATTATTGTCTGTTTTAAACCCGGTAACCTTGACCCCTGTAAGTATTCTCACGCCTTCAGCTTCCGCCTTATCTGCTAGACAGTAAAGGGCCTTTGTGTTGTGGGCATACCCGCCTTTTTTTTCATGTAAAATAGAGGTTACGTTTTTAGCCTGCCAGTCATAAAAAATATTTTTTTTCATATATTTCAGACATTCTTTTTCTCCCTCTATAAACAGGGACTCATATCCTATCTCCTGCTGTTGTTTGTAAATTCCAGCTACATCAGCATGCATGCTTTCACATGATATCTGCATATACCCGACAGGGCGATAGCCATATCCTTCGACGTCTTCTTCCCATAGAGCAACGCTGTGAGCTATTAACTCACGCATAGCCGGCTGAAAATAGTTGTTTCTTATAATACCACAGGCAATTCCTGATGCACCTGCTCCGATTGCTGCCTTATCGAGAACAAGAATATCTTTGCCGGAGCCGATTTTTTTTTGTTTTAATTCCTTTGCCAGATGATATGCGGTGCTTAATCCATGTATGCCCGCACCAATAATTACGTGCTTATATTTTGTTGGGAAAGACATTTAATATACCTCAATTTAAATTTTAGCCCGGAGCAGAGCTACTTTTTAATCAATATGATATAAAAAGACGGGAAAATATCAGGCGGCTGCAACTTTTCTTTCTTCATGTTCATGCTTTAGATCTCCATCAACGGTTCCTTTGACTTTTTCTCTTTCTTCGGCAAAATCAAAACCGGTCCAGATTCCTATAGAACCAAGTATTGAATCCTGTGGATGAAATTTTCTGAAGATTTTATAATAATAAGCTGCTTCCCTGCTGTTTATAACGGCGTTTGGGTTTTCCGCCTTGATTGTTTCAAATTCATTTTCGCTCATTTCTGCATGCGCTATTTTTTCGCCCAGGCTTTCGCAACCCGCACCTTGTGTATATTGAACTTTATAGCGCCACAGGATATCATCAGGAAGATAGCTCGTGTCTTCAAATGCTTTACGTAAGATCCATTTTTCAATTTTTGCTCCATTATGTTCTCTTATCTTTAATTCAGGGGGGATTTTCATAGAAAGATCAACCATAGCGACATCTAAAAATGGAACTCTAAGCTCAAGGCTAAAAAACATACCCATACGGTCAGCCCTCTGCAGATTAATATTGTGAAGATTGCCGATGCATCTTCTGGCTTCCATATTAAGCTTGTCAAACGGAAAGTGTTTCATATAGTGATAGCCGGTGAAAAGCTCGTCAGCTCCTTCACCGGTTAACACTACTGTTACATATTCCGCAGCAAGTTTGCACGTGAAATAGCATGGAACAGCGCAGCGAACTAAAGACGGGTCATAGCTCTCCAGTTTCTTGATAACTACAGGTAAAGCATTGTAATATTCTTCTTCAGTGAAAAGCAGTTCATGGTGTTTAGAACCTATGTGTTTTGAAGCGATACGCGCTGCTTTAATGTCATCACTAACGTCGCCTTCCTCATCCTCCATACCTACCACAAAGGTATGGAGATTAGGAATCTCTTCTGCTGCTATTGCTGCTACGAGGCTGCTATCGAGTCCGCCACTGCAAAAAGACCCCACCGGAACTTCCGGATCAGCCAGCAGTCTTTTCTTCACAGCATTAATAAATGTTTTTCGTATCAGTTCACTGGTTTCATCAATATCTGTAAGGATATCATCCCTTATTTCAGGAATTCTGTAATATTT
>DAOUSD010000280.1 GCA_030627405.1 Deltaproteobacteria bacterium | reverse complement strand
GATTTTAGTTGTTTTAGACGTGACAAATCCTGATCCTGATTCTGAAAAGATTCTGGTAAAACGACTTGGAAAACAGAAAAGACCGGTTATTCTTGTCCTCAACAAGATAGATCTAATAAAAAAACCTGAACTTCTTATCATCATAGATAAATGGGTAAAGACTTACCCTTTTGAGGTTGTTATACCTGTTTCTGCAAAACATGGAACTCAGGTGGAAGAGCTTATCAAGGCAATGGAGCGCATTCTTCCGAATGGCCCCCCATTTTTTCCCGAAGATGCCGTAACTGATATGCCGGAACGCTTTATTGCTGCCGAGATGGTTCGTGAAAAGGTTTTTCGTTTAACCGGTGAGGAAATACCATACTCAATAGCTGTGACTGTTGATTCTTTTTCCGAAGACGCTAAAGGTTCTCTCGTTAAAATATATGCAACCATTCATGTTGAGCGTGATTCTCAGAAAGGCATAATAATAGGAAAAAGCGGGAGCAAGCTTAAAAAAATAGGCGAGGAGGCTCGCATGGAAATCCAGAGGATGGTCGGCGCAAGGGTTTTTTTAAAGCTTTTCGTTAGGGTGCAGAAAAACTGGAGCAGAGACACTAAGGCTTTGAGAAGATTCGGTTACTGATGATAGTTTCATTTCATCCCTGTTTTGGGGCGGATAAATATATAATATGTGCAGGACGCAAGCCCGATGCTGATGATCTTGCCGCAGTAAAGGCTGCCGATGCTGTAATCCTGCCTCAGGGTTGCAATGAAGTGCTTTACAATATGGTAAGTAAAAACTGCTCCAATATATTTCCTGATTATGAGGCAAAGTTTAAGTATCCCGGCAAAATAGGCCAAACTCGTCTTTTCCTGGAAACAAATGTTTTACACCCGAAATCTGTGACTTTCGAGAGAGTTGATTCTTTTTTAGATAATTATGGAGCAGAACCCGAAAACCTTACTTTTAATTTTCCGTTTGTATTCAAGTTCGACTGGGGTGGAGAGGGTTATGGTGTATTTTTGATAACTTCTCCTGAAGAGTTTAAAGATGCTATTCAAAAAGCTTTAAGTTTTGAACGTGCCGGCCATGTGGGTTTTTTGATACAGGAATATATTCCTTCACAAGGCAGAAGCTTGAGAGTCGTTGTGATAGGGCAAAAATTTATTTCCTACTGGCGTGTCCAGGAAAATACAGAAGAATTTTGCTCCAGCCTGGCAAAAGGAGCTTATTTAGACTTTGATTCCGATCCCGGCCTGCAGGAAGCAGCGGTAAAATCAGCAAAGCATTTTTGTGAAATGACAGGAATAAATCTGGCAGGTTTTGATTTTCTCTTTTCATCAGAAGCGGTTATAAAAGAGCCCTTTTTTCTTGAAATAAACTATTATTTCGGCAGACGTGGTCTGGGTGGGTCTGAGAAGTATTATCAAATACTTGAGCCGGAAATTCAAAAATGGATAGAGAGTCTTAAACTCAATGAAGGAAAATGATTTAAAGCCATTTGCATACGATCTTGATGATAAAGATATAAAGAGAGAACGCAGTAAAGCAAAAGAGTTGAGAGCTTCACAGTGGTGGAAACGCTGTCTTGCAAAAGGGATATGCCATTATTGCGGAAAGCAAACCCCGCCAAAAGAACTTACAATGGATCATATCGTGCCGATATCGCGCGGAGGCAGGAGCACAAAAGGCAACGTAGTTACTTGTTGCAAAGAATGCAATAATAAGAAAAAGTACCTTCTTCCAATGGAATGGGAGCAGTATTTAAATGATCTCAGTTAAAATTAACCCCCAAAGCCTGCTATCGGCTGTTTCGATGGCCGCCCTGCGGCCTAACTCCATAGCGGCGGCTTCCAGGCCGACAACGTCCGGTTGATCCTATGCACCGGCAAATTTTGCCGGGTATGCGCCGCAGATGAATTTGCTGAACCGGCGATGAAAGGAGATGAGGTCTCCTATGCAGAGAGTTAATGTTGATTTTACCCTTGATATGCTGAAGGACTTGGATAACATGGCAAAAAAGCGGTTTTGCTCAATCAGATCGATTAAATCTACGGCAAATTCGGGCGTAAATTCTACCAGGTTATTTTTGACCGAGCCCTTAAGTTCATAGCTTTTTATCTTGAAAGGCTTTTTAGCACGTGTCATTTCTATATCCTTTTCTTAACAGTGTAATTCTGTGAAAATCCGTGGTGAAGTATTTCAAAAATTGGCATACAAGATTCAGATATTAAAAGATAAGGCATTATGAATTCCGATATTATTGTTTCAGCAGCAGTAGAAGAGGAGCTTTCAAAACTTATTGATCGCATTGAAAGTCCGGTTTTTTCAATTGTGGGCGGCAGAAGAATTACCGGTGGATACATTGAAGGAAAGTCTGTACGGGTTTTGATAACAGGACCCGGAACCGTTAATACCGTCCAGTCCTTAACCGCAGCCATTGAAAATGCAAGGCCGTCCCTGATAATTCAGACAGGATGTGCAGGAGCATTCAGGGAGTCAGGTCTGAATATAGGAGATATTGGAATTGCAACAGAAGAAATAGATATCCAGCTTGGTATCGAGGCGGGGAATGGTAGTCTGCCTTTAAATGAACTGCCGTTTTCGATAATCAAGAGCAGTAATATTGATATTAAAAACCGTTATCCTTTTGATATTGAGCTTGTAAATCAGGCATCAGAAACTTTAGCAAAAATTTTTGAAGGAAAGCGTATCGGGCTGATGAATGGCCCGTTTGTAACTGTTTCAACAATAACGGCAACAGACAGAAGAGCAAAGGATATTTATAAACATTACAGCCCTTGCATGGAAGGAATGGAAGGGGCGGGGGCTGCTCATCTGGCAATACATTACGACATTCCTTTTCTGGAAATACGATCAGCAAGCAATTTTGTTGGGAAACGAGACAGGAGTTCATGGAATCTGCCTCTTGCATTTGAAAGGGGAGCGATGGCTGTTTTAAATTTAATTCGTACAGCAAAAACTCACGCTTTCTAATGCGCTCAAACAGTTTCCTGATTTGAATTTGATCACACCTTAAGTTCATTCCTGTTTTGTTCTTAGAAGCCCTTTTATATCTTCGATTGCCATATAAAAAGAAGGTACCAGAATCAGGGTGATCAGAGTGGCAAACACGACGCCAAACCCCAGCGACAGAGCCATAGGGATTAGAAACCTTGCTTGGCGTGAGGTTTCGAAAATCATGGGCGCGAGCCCGCCGAATGTGGTTAATGTGGTCAGGATGATTGGTCGAAAACGGTGTAATCCCGAGGCGTGTATGGCTTCCAGAGGGGCCATGCCGGCCCGGCGCCTGCGGTTGGCAAAGTCGATTAGCACCAGAGAATCGTTTATCACCACACCAGACAGGGCTACAACGCCGAACATGCTCAAAATACTCAGGCTGTAACCCATGATCAGGTGGCCGATGAGTGCGCCTACGATACCAAAAGGTATTGCGAT
>DAOUSD010000156.1 GCA_030627405.1 Deltaproteobacteria bacterium | reverse complement strand
GTCAAAAGTTAACAAACATTTCCAAACGAAACCAAAAACGTCGTCGGAAATGCGCGTGAATACAATATGTTAAAAATATTACCGATTCGGATTTTTCAAATGCTGGACTGAAAATTCGCGTGTCGGCAGTTCGATTCTGTCCCTCGGCACTCCTTTAGCTAACTTCCTTGGTATAGGGTTAGTCGCAGTTTGGCTAACCCTTTTTTAGTTTATAAGGTTCAAGCCTTCATCTTAATGCACTAATCAAGACTCGGCCCTAAGGGCTCGCTCAAAGCATCTTTGTTATCCCAAGAATATCAAGCCGCTTTCAGCATGAAATCAAGATGCAGTGCTTTTACGTCTCTGCCCAAACAACGCACTGCTTCACGCATTGACATTGGCTCTGTTGAAGATATCTTCATGATATCTTAAATTTCATCGGAAAAAGATTGAAAAAAATGATGGTTCAAAAAAAACATGAAAAATAAGAAACTGTTAGGCTTAAAGGAAAAAAGAGAACGTCTGGTCTCCATAATAAATGGTTTCGACTCTCTGATAGTTGCATTTTCGGGTGGAGTTGACAGCGCCTTTTTACTTGCCATTGCTCATCAATTGCTGAAAAAGAATGTGGTAGCTATATCAGCAACCTCAGCTATACATCCATCACGGGAGATAGAATATTCAAAAAAATTTGCCGATAACCTTGGAATTAAGCACATTTTACTTAAATCAAGGGAAATAAATCATTCCGGCTTTATGGCCAACAAAAAAGACAGATGCTACATCTGCAAAAAACTTCTCTTTGAGGATATTTTAAAAATTGCCTCGGAAATAGGCATCACCTCTATCGCCCACGGTGCCAACTTAGATGACCTTGATGATTTCCGGCCAGGATTTTCCGCTGCAGAAGAAATGGGCGTTGTTGCTCCATTGATCGACGCAGGACTTTCAAAGGATGATATCCGCTTGCTTTCAAAAGATATGAATTTATCCACATGGGATAAGCCTGCAACGGCATGCTTTGCTACCAGAATTCCCTATGGAACTCCCTTAACTCAAAAAGCACTGAGTATGATAGAACAAGCTGAAAACACCATAATAGATCTTGGTTTTAAGACTTGTCGTGTAAGGTGCCACGGAAAAGTTGCAAGAATAGAAGTAAACATCAATGATATTGAAAAAATTTTGAACGAAACGAATAGAAAAATAATCATTAATAAATTCAAAGAAATAGGATTTTCTCATATAGCTCTGGACATGGAAGGCTATGTCATGGGAAGCTTGAACAGTGCCTGAACGAAAACTGCTAATTTTCCCAATTTCTGTAAAAACACTATCCCAAACATTCAATTTGGCTCAATCATTCAATTCGGACAGACTCGAAATAATTTTTTACACCGCCAACAGAAAGGTTAAATACTTTTGATCCGGATAGCATAATGTTTGCATTATCTTTACTTCCGCAAATTTCAGCAAATTTCGGACCAATTGGTGCCAGAGGATCAGGATTGTCAGGAATAAGATTTAACGTATTTAAATATGTATCTAATCGTTCTTTCAAAGTATTAAAGTAGTCAATCCCTTTGCCCGTGGATGAAGATGAGAGTATTGAAATGTTCTGAGAAAAACTTTGAACAGCATTCCAAAATGATTCCGATAATTCTTTCTTTAGAGAACTTTCATCCAAAAAAAACGAAATGCTCCATCCAATAGCCAAAATTTTTAACAATTGAATTTCATATTCCACTGAAACCCGGTTAATTTTTATATCCTCGGGCAAGTTTTGCAAAATCAGCTTTATATCTGAACGATCAATTGCAAAATCAAACAGATCTTCACTTGCTTTTTCAATACTAACTTTTTCTAAAGAAGATTTATTCATTATATTCTTCAGGTTTTTCTCTTGAACCTTGTACGGCTTCCTCAATTGTGTAATAAATATTTTTGAACGTTTCATCGAAGCCGTTCGGAGAAAGCCTCCCGGCCTCTATAAATTTAACAACTATTTCCTTGGCTGATTTTAAAATATGTTCATCAATAGAGCTCATTTTATATACCTTTTCGTAAAAAAGTTTTTTCCAATTTAAGTTTAATCCGGTAACAAAAAAACAGGTGGGTGTCAAGGAACTATCGAATTCGTCAGTCCTGACGCATGAGTTTTTCAAAAAGGACGGGCACGGGCACGTAGTCTTATAGAATCCATTGATAAAATATCTTTTTCAAGGTATCATCAAAAATCGTCAAAAAAGAACTTTGCGGATTTTGTCATTATTTATTACTGGCTCGTTGAACTGTTACTATTGTTTTCATTTGTGGCAAGTCCTTGATGCGCAAGCTATTGGTGCAGGTCGAGCAAAAAATCGCTCAATTCAGGTATAACTATCAATTCATTGTATTTATTGAAAATAATGGAAGATATTGAAGCTTTAGTCGAAATTCTGAAAAAGTATAATGAGGCTTACAGAAAGGGAAAGCCGCTTGTAAGCGATCTCGAATACGACAGGCTTTTAGAAAAGCTGCGGGAACTATCCCCATATCACCCTTTTCTTCTTTCAGTAGAACCTGAAAAATTCGATGCCAAAAAAGAAGTAAGACATCCTGTGCCGATGCTTTCAACTGAAAAAACATACACAAAGGATGGTCTTGAAAAATTTATTGCCAGGGTTGATAAAGCAGCTAATGAGATAGGAATCGCCGATATTTCATTCATCGTAACGCCTAAACTGGACGGCCTTGCCGGAAGAGATAACGGAACAATGCTCGCCACCAGAGGAAATGGTGAAACAGGATACGATATCAGCAATTCTTTTAACAAGGGCATAATTCCTGTTGGAGGCAGAGGACTTGGCCTTGGTGAATTGGTAATTGTCTCGTCCTATTTTAAAGAACACCTGTCTAATGAGTTTGAGCATCCCAGAAATATGGTCGTCGGAATAATTAGTTCTGATACTTTAAACGAATTTGCAAAAAAAGCCCTTCAAGACAATATGGTGCATTTTGTACCATATTCCGTTCTTCCAAAATGGACCGGCAGCGCTGGGGAACTTTTGGAAAACATAGAGCAAATCACAAAAGATCTTGCAGCAAAAACAGATTACCCTATAGATGGAATGGTTGCCGAGGTTACCAATGAAGATGTAAAAAACCACATGGGAGCTACGGCTCACCACTACAGATGGCAAATAGCCATAAAGACAAAGGGTGAAACAGCTATAACTACCGTTGAGGGCATTAAATGGCAGGTGGGAAGAACGGGAAATATTACCCCTGTTTTGAAAATCAGGCCTGTTTATCTTTCAGGAGCTACAATCCGGAACGTCACAGCCCATCACGCAGGTCTTATACAAAAAAAACACATAGGTGTCGGGGCGGAAATTGAAGTTATTAGAAGCGGCGAAGTAATTCCAAAGCTTGAAAAAGTTATTGCGGAGTCAGATAAAATTATAATACCCGAAAGATGTCCTTCATGCGGGACAGAACTCGAATGGAATAATGATTTTCTAAAATGTAATAATAGTTCATGCAAAGCTCAAATAGAACAAAGCATCAGCCACTGGTTTAAAACTCTTGGCAACGCGGACTGGTTTGGAATAAAAACAATCCAGAAGCTTGTTAAAAATGGTTATGATTGCCTTGAAAAAATATATACTATGAGTGAAAATGATTTTAAAAGTATAGGTTTTGGCCCCGTTCAATCAAAAAATCTTGCAGCAGCCATTAATATAAGTAAAAATAAACCGGTCGAAGATTGGCGGTTTCTATCGGCATTTGGAATATCAGATCTCGGAAAGGGCGACAGCAGAAAACTGCTTTCTCATATGAAGATGGAAGAGCTTATAGATGCAAAAGCGGAAGATATTAAAAAAATACCTAATTTTGGCCCAATTACAAGCAGTTCGGTCGAAGAAGGCATAAAAAAAATTAAGGGCACAATATATCACATGCTGTCAATTGGTTTTAATCTTGAAAGAACACCTCTTGCAAAAGAACAAATTAATATAGATAGCGCAATTGCCGGAAAACATGTTGTATTTACCGGCAAAATGGATTACGGAAGCAGAGAAGAAATGCAGGAAGAAGCGAGAAGGCTTGGCGCAGTTGTTCAAACCTCGATAAGCAGCAAAACTGATTATATAATCTGTGGGGAAAAGGTAGGTACAAACAAAATTGAAAAAGCAAAAAAAATGAGTGTAACAATTATATCAGAAGAAGAATATAATAAATTAAGGAAATAAATTATGACCCTTACCAAAGCTAATATTGTTGAGACAATCTGTGTTACAAATGGATTTTCAAAAAAACAATCTGTTGAAACGCTTGAAACTCTGCTGGAAATCATTAAGCAAACACTTGAATCCGGCGAGGATGTTTTGGTCAGCGGGTTTGGCAAATTCTGCACAAGGCATAAAAAGGAACGAAAGGGCAGAAATCCCGCAACCGGAGAAGATATGATGATTAGACCGAGAAGGGTTGTAACTTTCAGATATTCTAACAAATTAAAGGATAAGATTAACGCCGGCCGCTAAATCTTGTAAAACCGCTGATATGCAAACTGGATTAGAAGAAATTAAAGCAGGAGATAAGTATCCTGGCTGGGAAAAGCCTTTTGAAAGCTCATTAATGGGTATAATAGACGGTGAGATTCAACTTCTTGTTTCATTACCTTATCCCAGAGAAATAGATATTGAAGATTTTAAGAATTTGACGGCATATGGAATCTACAATGAAAAATACCCGCTTGTAATCTGGCGATTTGGTAAAAACTTTTTACTCCCGACTCCTTACAATCCTGAGTTTGAAAAGCAGTTCAAACCAAATGATGTGGAAAAATTCATTTGTCGAAAGAACAAAATTATGACCAGAATTCTGATTGATCAAAATGGAATTGTCAGGGTAATAAGTTTGGCCGAACTTCAAAGCAGTTTTATTGAAGACCTGCAAAAGGTATGGAGTAATTCAAAAACAGACTGGAGCAGATACAACTCATGGTTAAGCCCAATCTTCCGCAAGAATACTTATAAAATATGGGAAAAAGTCAAAAAATACGAATATGTAACGTTTCAAGGTTAAAAGCCGACTATAGACTGTCACATATTAAATTTCACTGCGTTATCAGTCGTCGGCGTATTACAATACAGCCTTCTCCCTCTAGCCTTGTGCAATTTAATATGTGACAGTCTATAACTCTAAACCTGACAACCTGAGTAGTTACAATCCTGAACGGTGAACTTTTGAACCTGTGAACGCCTATAGGAAGTAAAACTTCTGTGTATCTGGCCAAAAAAATAATCAAAAAAAAAT
>DAOUSD010000123.1 GCA_030627405.1 Deltaproteobacteria bacterium | reverse complement strand
TTTAGCTTAACAGTCCGTTTTTATACAAAAGTTTTGCCTAATAGCTAACGGCTAACAGCTAATGGCTGGCATCCGTCAATGTTGAAAAAGTGTAAACTACAAAATGAAGGATGCCAAAAATCACTGCCATTATATCCTGAAATCTACGATCAAGTCATTGATTTGCCCGTTGAGAAATCTCCGCTGATTCTCATTACAGAAAAAGAGTCTCCGGAATTGAAAAGTGGGGTGGGTTATCGGCAGGCCATGCAGAAATTATTGAAGTTGAAGTCAAGGCTTATATGGGGAAGAAAAATATAATATCGCAAAGATGACCGTCATTCTTCGTGGGAATGACGAGTGCCTGATACGATATTTCACGCATTACACGACACCAGTTATTCAACATATACTTTTTGCCCCGGATATATTTTGCTTCTGGGTGTTAGATTATTTGTGCGTAAAAAGCGCTCGAGAGGCACGTTATGGTTTTTTGCTATCCTGAAGGGGCTATCTCCGCGTTTCACCAGATATGATTTTAAACTTTCTTTTGCCCCCGGTGCAGGGCTTTCCTTTTGTCCGGGTATTTTTAGCACCTGTCCAATATGAAGGTTCGTATTTAAAAGGTTGTTCAGCTTCCGAAGTTTTTTTGTCGTAGTATCAAAACGCCTGGCTATAATCCACAAAGAGTCACCGCGTTTTACGATATATTTTGATGTATGTTTATATTTGGGCTCACGAGCCCGGTATACTGCTCCCTTTTGTGGAATTTTAAGTTTTTTACCTGCTACGATTAAATTGTTTTTACGTATGTTGTTTGCCCGTGCAATGCTTTTGACACTTGTGCGGTAGCGCCTTGCTATAGTTGAAAGGGTTTCTCCCTGCCTTACCTTATGGTACACGATTCTTGTGCTTCTGGGTGGAGAACAGAACGGTATCTCATCCAGCTTTGAAAGCAGTACTTCACATTTGCCGGGCGGAACTCTAAGGGGATATTGATCAGAGGGTAATATCTTGTATCGTAGTTCTGGATTAAGTTCTTTCAGTATTTTTTCAGAAGTTCCTATATTTTTTGCTATGTCCTTGAGATGCGCCTGTTTTGACACGGATATAGTTTCATATTCTAATGGAGAATCCATGTTTATTGAATCTAGTCCGTATTTTTCCGGATTTTTGACTATGTGTAAAGTCGCAAGGAACCTGGGGACATATCTGGCGGTTTCCCGCGGAAGTCTTTGATATAGATCCCAAAAATCGTCAAGGTAGTTTATATTCTGACTCCGTATTACGCGAAGCACCCTTCCTTCTCCGCAATTATACGACGCAAGAACTGTGTTCCAGTCGCCAAAGATGTTATGCAGTTCTTTCAGGTATGCTATAGCGGCTTTTGTTGACTTAACAGGATCAATCCTTTCATCAATGAATATATCACGTTTAAGGCCGAACTTGTAGCCGGTTGAGGGAATAAACTGCCAGAGTCCGAGAGCTCTGGCTTTTGAAAGCGCAATTACATTAAATCCACTTTCGATAAGAGGGAGCCATGACAGTTCAACAGGAAGACCGGCTTTTTTAAGTTCCGATACTATAAATGGGCGATATCGGCCTGAACGTTTGTAAGATCTGATAAAAAATTTTTTCTCTCCACCTTTGGTAAAAAGATCTATTTCAGCCTTTATATGTTTATTTAACACAATTGGGATGGCGTTATGGTCGCCATTTACCACTATATTGCGGGATGCATAGATTTCCAGGATGCGTTTTGAAATCATAAAACGCAGGTCATCTTTCTGCTGTATTAGATTTGGATCGTCATCAGTATCAACGTTCAAAATTAAAGAATAGGCCTGATCAAGAGACTCAAGGGCATTTTCAAGCTCTCCTTTTTGCCAGAAATCCTGGGCTGCCTGACAGAAGTCGAGAGCTTCATCAAGAACAGACTGTATTTTTATCCTTTCTGAATTAGTTGCTGTATATTCATCGCTTTTAACCTCGGATTTGCTATGATCGGTTTTGACAAGATTAATGAGAGCAGATTTATTAGTTGCATTGTCTGCCTTATGGGTTGGCTTTGTGTCAGAATTGTTATGTTGATGAACAGAAGGCTTCTGCAATCTTTGGACGCATCCGCATAATAGAAATAGTATTATTGCTGATACAAAAATTATGCGTGAAATCATCGACTAAGACCTCTTAATGAGTTTTTTGTGATATGGTATTAGAAAAAATGTTTTTTTATTGTATAGGAAATTATAAAATGGAATTTTCTTTAAAGTGAGTGAATATAAACGTTCACGCTGTTATTTTAATCCGCCCAAAGGGCGTTTTGTTCTTTTTGTTCGATTACACAATAATATATATTTTTGTCAAGGTTTATATTTAGTATAGTGTTCACGGAACATTGAAAATAGAAAATAGAAATTTGGCCTTCATGCTTTTTATCAAAGTCGTGCCAGACCATATCTAATAACTCTTCTGCCGGTTTGCAGACATTCAACTCGTAAATTCGTTTCATCTCTCCCTAATTTCTACTTTCCAATTTCAAGTTTCAAGCCGTTCACGGCTACTATATTTAGTTGATTGATTGATTTTTGTAAAGATAAATATGTTGATTAAAATTTAGCCTTTATTATGGTATTTCAATACCCCGTCCGCTTGCGGCGGCGAGCTTCATTTTTAGGCGAGTTGCCATCATTTTTTTTGCGTCAGATGAAGCTGGATACTTATTTGAGGCAGATGTTTTCAATATTTTTATCTCTGCACAGAAGATTTAGAATAATTAGGCTTAAAATCAAAAGAAAAAAGACGATATTTACAGAAAAGAGTTTGATATTTAATCATAATAGGGCTTAATTATAAATAATGCCTAATAATAGAATTTGATATTTATAAAAGAGACAGTTATTTATACCATTTTTATTAAACCTAAGTTGAGCGATTTTTTGCGAAGAAATGTGCCGGGATCTTGATGCAGCAAGGTTTGCGAAAAGCATAGTCATACCAATGGATATGTCGAGACTTTTCTCAAGTCCTTGATGCGCAAGAGATTGGTGCAGGTCGAGCTATGTGTCAGTTTTAAAATAGTAATGATTTAAACCATCAGACACGGTAAAATTAAATGAATTTGAGAGAGAAAATCCGTCATTTTATAACTCGATTTAAACAGCTTAATGGTGATCCACATTATGTTGCTCGTGGAATGGCTATAGGAGTATTTATCAGCGTAACTCCTACCATTCCTTTTCATACAGTTATTGCTTTAGCTCTGGCGTTTGTTTTACGGGGGAGCAAAGCCGCCGCCGCAATCGGTGTATGGTTCAGCAATCCTATTACTATACCTTTATTTTACAAGGGCAGCTACGATGTTGGGATTTCTATTCTTGGCAATTCAGCTCCTTTTAATATAGAATATGAGTCGATTTTAGAGCTGTTAAAACTGGGAGCGGATGTTACGCTTGCTATGATTACAGGTGGAGTTGTTCTTGGCATTCTCCCTGCTATAGCGGCCTATTTTATAACCCGCAGAATATTTATTAAGCTTCGGTTGCGAAAAAAATCTTGAACGTGACATCACCCAGAGTACTACTTGCCGCCTGGCAAATGCATGCCAGGAAGCAGTTGGGCCAACATTTTTTGGAAAATTCCGCTACCTCGGAAATGATTGTGAATCGTTGCAGGGTAATGCCGGAAGATGTTATTTTAGAGATAGGTGCCGGCTTGGGAGCCCTTACGATCCCTGTTGCCCGGATAGCAAAAAAGGTTTATGCAGTTGAGAAGGACCATAAGATAATCTCTTTGTTAAAAACAGAACTTACTTCAAACAGCGTTTTTAATGTTATTTTAATTGAGAAAGATATCCTGAGAGTTAATATTGAGGAATTTGCTGAAGAAGCCAATCGTAAAATACTGGTTTTAGGAAATCTGCCGTACAATATTTCTTCCCAGGTTCTTATTAAACTTATAAAAGCCAGAAATACTGTAAGCCGTGCAATCCTTATGTTTCAGAAAGAACTTGCTCAACGCATCACTGCGAAGCCGGGTTGTAAAGAATACGGACGACTTACGGTTATGCTTAATTATTGTGCATATATAAAGAAAGTTGCAGATGTTAAGGCCTCTCAATTTTTTCCGAGACCAAAAGTTGATTCCGAAGTTCTTGAAATAATTTTTAGAGACAGCCCGAAATATTCAACCGATGAAGAGTTTCTTTATGGAGTAATAAAAGCCGCATTCGGGCAGAGAAGAAAAAATCTTAAAAATGCTCTCGCAGGCAGCGAGCTTCATATTGCTGCTGAAACGTCCAGGCATGCGCTGGAAAATGCAGGCATAGATCCAACCCGACGTGCGGAAACCCTCAGCGTTGAAGAATTTGTCAGGCTGGGTAATGTGCTGAAGGTGGAAGGTGGATAGGCTGAAGGCTGAAGGCTGAAGGTGGAAGGTAAAAGGCTGAAGGCTGAAGGGTGTTTGAATCCTTAATTTTTAGTCTTCAGCCTTCTACCTTCAGTCTATCCACCTGTACTTACCAGTCACATATTTTCCGCCACGGAAACAGTCCTGTCACCGAGCATGTTCACATAACCTCCCATTTCATTATCGTACCATCCGTATATGACGCACTGAGTTACAGGAATTCTTATGATTGTGTCATTTAATGAAGAAATAACATTTTTGTCTAATCCAGGCACTTTTTTCAAATCTATTTTAACATTAGCAGTTCTGGTATGAGTTTCATGGCCTTCTATTATCGTTGCTGCAATCGGCGTTCCTATAATATCACCAGAGACATTCTGTTTGTCTGTATAGTGCAGATATTTGTTTGGATCTTCAGCCGCTGCCTGCATATATATGTTGTTTATTAATTTTCTTCTTATCGGTTCTCCAGACAGTTCCTCCTGAAGATTTATTACTAAAATAATAAGAGAACCCGTTGAAGTTGGAATTCTTACAGATTCGGCAATGAACCCGATTTGCTCCATTTCAGGAATGACCAGCCTGAGTGTATTGGCTGCTCCTGTTGTGGTTAGTATGATATTATTCATTACGCTTCTGTTTTTTCTCAGATCGGTTGTCCCTGCTTTTGGCAGGCGGTCAAGAACTTCCTGCGACCCCGTGACTGCATGAACGGTTGCCATTGAGGCGGAAAGAATTTTTTTATGGCCAAAAAAATTGAGAATAGGTTTCATCATATGAGCCAGGCAAGTAGTAGTACAGGATGCATTTGAAATCGCTTTATGCCGTCTGGGATCATAGTCATTATCATTGATTCCCATTACTGTAGTTACAGCGTCTTCCGGCATTTTTTTGCTTTTATCTTTTATCTTAAATGGAGCTGAAACAATAACTTTCTCTGCTCCTGATTCAAAATGTCCTCTTAAAGCTCCTTTGGGGTGGTCTGGAGAAAGGGTTGGCTCAAGAAATTGTCCTGTTGTGTCAACTACCAGATTAACGCCATGATCCTTCCATCCGATTTCGAGCGGATTCCTGGAAGTCCTTAAAAATTTAACCATTATACCGTCAATTGTCATGCTACCGTTTTTTTCATCCAGATCATGAATAACAGGTTCAGCTTTTTGACCGTAAAGAAAACCGTGCAGCAGACCGTAATTTGAATCTCTGCCGGCATAATGGGCAATATCCTCAATGGATGTGCCGGCCTCCCGTCCGATATTAATTATAATTTCATCAAAGTATTTTCTGGCTACATGATGCCATACAGTAAGTTTTCCGATTCTTCCAAATCCATTTACGCCAAGCTTCATTCCCATCTTGATCCTCCCCAAATAGCGTTATTGAGTAATTAGTGCCTGCCCGAAAAGTATTTTTTTAATGCCGGCGATAGTTTCATATTAGTGAAAAAGCCTTTAGCTGTTAGCTTTTAGCTAAAGGCTAACTCCTAAAAGCTAAAGGCTAAAAGCTAATAGCTAAAAAACCTCGATTTGATAATACCTAAAATGAGCGATTAGCCATTAGCTTTTAGCTATTAGTCAAACTATATCAAGATGTTATTAAATAATAACATTTCACCCAATGGGTGATTAATAAATAATTATACAAATGCATATTTCATAAGAGCTAACGGCTAATTGCTAACAGCTAATCGCTTAACTTAGGTT
>DAOUSD010000019.1 GCA_030627405.1 Deltaproteobacteria bacterium | reverse complement strand
GGAACATATTCCTTTGTATATTTTTTCAGACTCCCTGCCAATTGTTCCGATCGCACTCCGGGAACACCTTTTAGCTTGATTTCGTTGTCTTCAACAAGAAATAAAACTGCGCCATCTTTTTCGATTTTTAATTTTTTCCTGATTGGTTTAGGAATCGTTATTTGCCCTTTCTTTGATACTTTTGCATACATTTTATATTTATCCTTCAAATTAATATATTCTTACTTTAGTAAATAATCCATCATGTAACATAATACAAGTATTAATTGATGGTTATATCTCTGCGATATCAAATAATATTAAAAATAGAACTGATAATTGCTCCATTTGTTTCTGTGCAATCTGCGCCTGCCCTATGAAATGCCCTTTGTTTTTCTATTTCATCGGGGTAATCTGCGGATCAGAAAAACTTCGACAAAATTTCATCATTCACCAGTTTCCTATCAAATCCCTGCCCCAGCACCTTAATATTCCTGAAATCTTCCTGACAGAAAGGAAACAGGTAAACGCTGTCTGTTTTTTCATCAATCAGATCACGACATTTTTCCGATAGTTCATCAAAACGGTTTGATTCAAGCCTTCCGAGAAATACGCTTTTTTGAACTCTGATAAGGCCGAATTT
Source organism: Deltaproteobacteria bacterium (assembly GCA_030627405.1). Taxonomy (GTDB): domain Bacteria; phylum Desulfobacterota; class Desulfobacteria; order Desulfobacterales; family ETH-SRB1; genus B13-G4. The sequence goes on along the minus strand of DAOUSD010000019.1, from coordinate 12,889 downwards.
CTTACATTCTTTGGCCACCTTTGTTCTCGGCTTGTTTTCAACGATATCGTATATTATCCAGACAAGAACGGAAGTCATGGATTTCCCTCGAGATTATTTTAAAAGTGTACGGTAGTTATAAATTATCATGCGACTCGCCGGGTAAATGAAGCGGAGAATGGGAGAAATGGAGAAACGGTGACAAAACCTCCCCGTCTCCCCCACTCACCGTTTCGTAATTACCTTTCCTCAGAAAAGGTAATTACTTTATGAGCCATTTATCTGAATCAACAATCATTTTCACGAGTTGTCCCATTATTTGATCATAAATTGCATCGAGTTCATTACAGACATCATTTTTTAAGTAACTGCATCTTCGCGCAAATTCGATCCACACTTGCGTCTCGCAGGCTTCACTTTCAGCATCACTGAGTTTTGCAATAAACGCCGCTCTATAGCGTCGCTTTCGCCACGCTTCGGCCAGATTTGCACAAACTGAGCGAGATGATCGCCTCATTTGATCAACCATGGAATATTTTTCTTCAGGTGGAAACTGCTTTGTCAGATGAAAAATTTTCATCGCCGCATCCATGGCATTCTGAAAAACCCGCAAATCCTTATAGCTTTTTATCTTTTCCCCCATTCTCCGTCTCCCCTATTCTCCGTTTCACCCTTCCCCGTTTCTCTCCTTCTCCCCGTCTCTCCCTTTCCCCTGTCACCGTTAGAATTCCTTAATCTCCAGCCATTCCGGCCTTTTTTCGTTTTCATCAGCAAGCAGTATATTCGCAAGCTTGTGGGCTTCGTGTTGAGGGATATACTTTCTTTTTACATTCTTCTTTTTGTATCTTACAGTTTCTTCCATATGACTGTTTATCGCATCAACGATAACCGGTTTTCCTTTGTCATTTAAAGAAACCGCATTATCAGTCGCATGAAAATATTCATCTTTTATCTTTTTGCCTGTAAAGAGATATACAGCGGTCTCTTCCGCGTAAATTCTAAAAGGCTCGATAAGGTCAAATACCATCGATTTTTTATTGTAGTTGTCGGTGTGAAGAAAGCCGACATAGGGATCAAGGCCGGCCAGTATGCAGGCTTTTTCGATTCTGGAGTAAAGGATTCCATAGCAGTAATTTAAAACAGCATTAAATGGATTTCTGGCAGGCTGCCGCGACCTTCCTTTAAATATATATTTTTCCGGCATTATTTTGGACAGGCACTGGAAATAGGCTCTGCCTGCTGTGCCCTCAAACCCCATAATGCTGTTTCTTGCATCTTCAATTATTCCGTTATGCATTGAGAGAGCTGAAAGAGCGCTGTCAATAATCTTAATCGGGCTTTCAAACAAATTTTCCTTGCCTGGACGGGAATACATAAGTTTTTTTAAAAAATCGACCTGGTTTTTGATTTTCTGCCGGATCATATCTGTGACAAGTTCGAGCCCTTTTTCATCTTCTGCGATTTCCAATTGCTTTCTACGTATAAGCGCTGTACTTCCCATTTTGGCAAACCATATTCGACCAATCGGATTGCCATATCCGTCAAGAAAAACAACATCTATATTATTTTCAAGAGCGGCAATAATTGCCTGAGTAGTAATCATGGCCTTGTTGGAAATAACGATTGATTCTATTTTCAGGGGTGAAATATCAAAACGTTTGTCTTTATTTTTAAGCCTGAAAAGACCGTCCTTTTGTGTAATATATGTGCCGGCGCTGTTTATTACCAGTTGCACTATAAATCCCCTTTCGCCTGATTGCTGAACTATTTATTTCCACATCCAAGGAACTCAGTTTAAATAACGGCAGGGCCGTCCTACTGGCTGGCTGTGATGGATAGTTTGGGAAGTTATTTCGTCCATGTTCCTAAAGGTTTAATATTTTTTTTACCAGCGACAATGCTTCCTGCCTGGTATTTATCTGATTTGAAAGCCGTGCTTCTTCAACTTTGAGTATAATTTTTTTGAATAATGGAGAAGGAGACAAGCCGAATTCATTAATTAAATCATTGCCTGTAATAAGAGCATGCATTTTTTTTCTTTGTATAAACTCTGAAAAATATTTGAGGATCATATTTTTCGCGAATTCTATGAATTCTTCATTAGCTTTATTTCCCTTCCCCTTTATATCTGCAATGCTGTGAAGCAAAAGACAGGGTGTATTGTCCCCGCATTTTATAAAAAAGCGGGTTATTCCTTTATTGGTCAATGTGCCTTTGCTCTTTGCGACAAAAAGGTGCAATGGTTCGATATGATTGCGGATAATGAAATCAATGAAATATTTTTCTTTTGTTGATAATTTTAGCCGGGAGCTTATTTCTTTAGTTATTTCGGCACCTTTTTTGCTGTGACCGTAGAAATGGACGTCCCCATCGTTATCAACTTTTTTTACCAGGGGTTTGCCTGTATCATGAAGCAGAATGGCAAATTTAAGGAGAGATGCAGTATTTTCATCTATACTGTGTGTGATTTTGTTATTAAGAATATTTTCAAGATGATAAAATGCCTTCATTGTGTGCTCAAAAACATCATATTGATGGAATCTGTTCTGAAGGCATCCTTTTAATTTGCCAAGTTCAGGAAAAATGGCAAATAAAAGGCCGGTATCAGCCATTTGAGAAATATAATGATGTGATTCAGGTGTTTGCAGTATCTTTAAGAATTCCGACCTTATACGTTCGCCGGAAGAATTTTTTATAAGCCTTGCATTTTTTTTTATTGCAAAGACCGTATTTGTATCGATTTCAAAATTCAGTGATGCGCCTATTCTGTATGCCCTGATAAGACGCACAGGGTCTTTCTCAAATGCTGTATCTGAAACCATGCGGATTTTTTTGTCTGCAAGGTCCTTCATACCGCCGGTACAGTCAATAATCTTTCCCGATGACAAGGAATAGGCCATGGCATTGATCGTAAAATCTCTTTTGAGAAGGTCATCTTCAATAGACTGCCCATTGGCCGAAGATATATCAAAGATTTTATTATCCGAAATTACTCGGATTATATTGTGGCCCTTCTTACCTAACTCAATGATGTGATCTGATTTTTTTACAGCTATTTTTTTTGCAAATTTTTCTGGATTTCCAAAAACAGCGATGTCATAATCAAAAGGAAATCTTCCAAGAATTATATCCCTTATTGAACCGCCGACAATATATGCGCCTTTAATTTTTGGTATAATTTTTATATCTAATTTGTTCATGGTTATACCTAATATTCATATATTTTATGCAAAATTATAAAAAGAAGACAATAAAGGTCGCAGTTACAGGCAATGCCGGTTCCGGCAAGACTTCCGCCTGTAATATTTTAAAAAAAAAGGGCGCGCAAGTAGTTTTTTCCGATGTTATTGCAAGGGAAGTTGTTTCTCCCGGCACCCCTGTCTATAAAAATATAATTAATTTCTTTGGAAAAGGGGTGTTGAAAGAAAACGGCTTTCTGAATCGTAAAATGCTGAGAAGCATTATTGCAAATGACGATTCTGCACGTAAAGCCCTGGAGAAAATTGTACATCCTGAAATAATAAAGTTTATTAAGTTAAAAATGAATAAGGCGGAAAAAGATGTTAAAAGATTTGTTTTTGTAGAAATACCTCTTGTTTTTGAACTTTGTCTGGAAGACATGTTCGATTTGGTCATAACGGTTAGCGCCGACTATGAATTGCGGATTGAAAGGCTGATGCGCCGGGATAAAGTTTCACGCTATGATGCAAAATCTCTTTTCAACTTACAGATGCCTGAAGAAGAAAAGATTAAACGGGCTGAATCGGTTATAAAAAATAACGGTTCAATCGAGCAATTGATAAAATCAGTTGAAGTTTTATATAGTGAACTAACAAGAAAATACGAAAAAAGTATTGAAAGTGCTTGACAAACAAAAAATCGTAAGTTATTTTTAATTACCTTAATTTAAGGTAGTAAGCCCACCTATTGGAGAGAATACCTTTTAAATTCTTCTGAATTAAAAAATCACTAAACTAAACAAATTTATATTCCTCCATAATAGAGCCCTTTGAAAAATATTCAATTTTGTTCAAGGCAAAAATTTTAACTTCGGGAATACAGTAGGGGCGAACCTCTGTGTTCGCCCTCTTTCGAGGCTTAAAATTTGAACCTGACGCTGGCACTTTAGTGACACGAAGTGAAGCATCAGCGCTAACTTTTAGCGCTAATTGGGCAAAAGGGGGCGTTTTGCAAAGGTCTCTAACAACCAGCAGGGAACCAGTCTATTAATTACTGTATTAGCAAGTGACCCATCCGGAATTAGCTTTTGCCGTTTCACTCATTCCGCCATCGAAGATAAAATAAAGTGAGGGGGTGCAAGAAATCAGTATTAAAGATTTTGAGCGAGCCCTTAATTGGGTGACGAAGTCTGAATGCTGTGAGAAATACGGTTTATTGGGTTTGTAAGAATAATGACAAGTAATGGGGTAAATTTTAATGAACATAGTTGAATTAAAAGACAAGAAAATAAGTGAGCTGACAGATATGGCAAAGAGTTTTAATATTGATGGTGCTGCCGGAATGCGAAGGCAGGATCTTGTTTTTGCCCTCCTGCAGGCCCAGATTGAAAAGGATGGTTTAATATTCGGCGAAGGAACACTTGAGATATTACCTGACGGATTTGGGTTCTTGAGATCGCCTAATTCCAATTATCTTCCCGGTCCTGATGACATTTATGTTTCTCCGTCACAGATACGTCGGTTCAATCTGCGGACAGGAGATACTGTGTCGGGGCAGGTCCGACGGCCAAAAGAGTCTGAACGGTATTTTGCGCTTTTGAAAGTTGAGGCTGTAAACTATGAAGATCCTGAAGTGGCCAGGGAAAAGATCCTTTTTGATAATTTGACCCCGCTTTATCCTAACAGAAAAATAAACCTTGAAGGTTCTTCCGATAATTACTCCGCACGAATAATGGATCTTATGATTCCTATTGGTTTTGGCCAGAGAGGCCTGATCGTTTCACCCCCCAGGTCAGGGAAAACGATGCTTTTGCAAAATATTGCCAACAGTGTTATTGCCAGCCATAAAGATATTATTCCTTTTATTCTTCTGATTGATGAACGCCCTGAAGAAGTGACGGATATGCAACGATCCGTTAATGCGGAAGTCATAAGCTCAACGTTTGATGAACCTTCCGAAAGACATGTTCAGGTCGCCGAAATGGTGATCGAAAAGGCAAAAAGGCTGGTGGAACATAAAAAGGATGTTATTATTCTGCTGGATAGCGTAACAAGACTTGCGCGTGCCTATAATTCTGTTATGCCGCCAAGCGGAAAAATTCTTTCCGGAGGAGTTGATTCAAATGCTCTCCAGCGGCCGAAACGTTTTTTTGGAGCGGCCAGAAATATTGAAGAAGGTGGAAGCCTTACTATCATAGCAACTGCTCTGGTTGATACAGGAAGCCGGATGGATGAAGTTATTTTTGAGGAATTCAAGGGCACGGGCAATATGGAAATTCAATTAGATAGAAGGCTTTCTGATAAAAGACTATTCCCTGCGATTGATATAAAGAAATCAGGTACCCGTAAAGAAGAATTGCTGCTGGATGAAGAGACTCTTAACCGTGTCTGGATATTAAGGAAACTCCTTTCCTCATTAAATCCTTCAGACAGTATGGAATTTTTACTTGAAAAAATGAGCGGAACAAAAGATAATAAAAGCTTTTTAAATTCAATGAATTCATAATTCCTAAGTTGAGCGATTTTTTGCGAAAAGCGCAGGCATACCAATGGATATGTCGAAACTTTTCGCAAGTCCTTGATGCGCAAGAGATTGGTGCAGATCGAGTAAAAAATCGCTTAATTTAGTGTAATAAGGGGGTATAAAATGAAAGCTGACATACATCCTAAGTACTCTAATACTACTATTAAGTGTGCATGTGGAAATGTGATTGAAATCGGTTCAACAAAATCAAATATACGGGTTGAAATCTGTTCAAAATGCCATCCATTTTTTACAGGCAAGCAGAAACTCATTGATACAGCCGGTAGAATTGAACGTTTTCGAAAAAAATATGAAAAGTTTCAGAAATAATTTGGTGCCTGTCCGAAAAATATTTTTTTAATGCCGGTAATAGTTTCAACTTATTGTGAAGATTTGTGAAAAAGCTATTAGCCATTAGCGGTTAGCTCTTAGCTAAAGTCTAATTGCTAATAGCTAATAGCTTTCTAGAGGAATGTAACCGGGTTGAGGCATTTTGGAATTCGCCTTTTCTCGGTTATTATCGTTACAGACCATTAATATATTTGGTGAGAATTTATGTTTAATAAGCTAAAAGGGGTTGAAAAGCGCTTTTTAGAATTGGAAGAATTATTGGGTAATCCCAAGATAATTCAAGATCGGAATTTATACCAGAAGTATAGCCGGGAACATGCTGAACTTAACAAGATTGTATCAGTTTACAGGAATTACAAACAGATAATAGAAGATCTTGAGGACAGCAACGAATTGCTGAAGGATGCTGACCCTGAAATAAAAAATTTAGCGCGGGAAGAAGTTAACTCATTAAGTGCTGAAAGGAAGAAGCGGGAAGAAGAGCTTAAAAAGTTACTTATTCCTAAGGATCCGCTCGATGAAAAAAATGTATTAATTGAAATAAGAGCTGGGACGGGAGGAGAGGAGGCAAGCCTGTTTGCAAATGATCTGTTCAGAATGTACTGTAGATATGCTGAAAACAGATCCTGGAAGGTTGAGATCATGAATCATCATACAACGGGCGTAGGTGGTTTAAAAGAGATTGTAGCGATGATCCATGGTAAAGGAGCATATAACCGCTTTAAATATGAAAGCGGTACTCATCGTGTTCAGCGTGTCCCTGCAACTGAAACTCAAGGAAGAATACATACCTCTGCGATTACAGTGGCGGTTTTGCCTGAAGCGGAAGAGGTTGAAGTCCATATTGATCCAGGTGAAATTAAAGTTGATGTATATCGTTCAAGCGGACCAGGAGGTCAATCTGTAAATACTACCGATTCAGCCGTGCGTATTACTCATCTGCCGACAGGCCTTGTTGTTACTTGCCAGGATGAAAAGTCACAACTGAAAAACAAAAACAGGGCCATGAAGGTTTTGCGCGCCCGTCTTCTTGACAGTAAGATCAGGGAACAACATGAAAAGAGGTCGGAAGAACGGAAAAGCCAGATAGGGAGCGGGGATAGAAGTGAAAGGATAAGAACATATAACTTTCCACAGGGCAGGGTTACAGACCATAGAATCGGACTTACCCTTTACAAACTGGAAAGTATTATGCAGGGAGATATAGATGATATAATAGATCAGCTTACAACATTTTATCAAACTCAGGCATTACAGAATGCAGAATCAGTCGAACCCAGAATTTCCTGAATGGACAATAATTAAACTGCTTGAATGGACTACTTCGTATTTTAAATCCCACAACATTGACAGTCCAAGATCAACATCTGAAATACTTCTGGCGCATACATTAGGCTTAAAAAGGATAGATTTGTATTTGCGCTATGATCAGCCGCTTAATATTGATGAACTTTTGCTTTTCAAAACATATATAAAAAGGAGGATTAACAGGGAACCAGTTGCATATATCGTGGGCACCAGGGAATTTTGGTCCATGGAGCTAACTGTGACAAGGGATGTACTGATTCCACGCCCTGAGACAGAATGTCTTGTTGAGTCAGCGCTTTCACTTTTGGAATCGGGTTCTGGGCCAAAGCGTATTTTAGAGCTTGGTACAGGTTCCGGCGCAATAACCCTGGCGCTTGCATCTGAAAGGCCGGAGCATATCTATTTTGCATCTGATAGTTCAGATGAAGCTGTTAAACTAGCATTTATGAATGCAAAGCTCCATCATCTTGATGCAAAAATAAAATTTTTTACCGGGGATTGGCTTGAGCCGTTAAAAAATACCGGACAGCTATTTGATATGATTATATCCAACCCTCCTTATATCAGGACGCTGTCCATACCTGAGCTCCAGCCCGAGATATACAGATATGAGCCCTTTAGGGCTCTTGACGGGGGTAAAGCCGGCCTGGACTCAATTAAAAAAATTATCTTTGAGGCTCATGCCATCCTTGTACAAAAGGGAATACTTTTGCTGGAGACAGGACATGATCAAAAAGATCAGATCAAAAAAATTATAGATAATTGCGGGAATTATGAAGATGTTTTTTTTAATAAAGACTACAGTGGTCACTATAGGATGGTTTGTATGAGGAAAAAATAAAAAACTGTTGCAGAGCATTATAATATTTGTTAATTATAATGGTTTTGTATATATAGCAGTGAACGATTAGTAACACGCCTTTGGACTTTTTTCCCGGTGCTTCGCATGGCGGAGTCGGAAATGGGGATGATGAAGGCGAATGCATAACCATTTAATAAGGGGAATACAATATGTCTTATATTACAATGAAGGAACTCCTTGAGGCAGGAGTACATTTCGGTCATCAGACAAAGCGCTGGAATCCCAAGATGAAACCTTATATCTTTGGGGCAAGGAACGGTATCTATATCATAGATCTTCAGAAAACCGTTCGTATGTTTAAAAATATATATGACCTTGTAGTCGATTTGGTTGCAAATGGCGAGTCAATCCTTTTTGTAGGAACCAAAAAGCAGGCGCGCGAATCTATTTATGAAGAGGCCAATAGATGCGAGATGTTCTATGTCCATAACAGATGGCTTGGCGGAATGCTTACAAATTTTCAGACAATAAAACAGAGCATTGACCGCCTTAATTATCTCAATAATATAATAAATGATGGATCAATTAACCTTTTCCCCAAAAAAGAGAGATTGAAACTTCAAAAATCCCGGGTAAAACTTGACGATGTTCTTGGCGGAATCCGTTCCATGAATAAGCTTCCCGGCGCTATATTTATTGTTGATCCCAAAAACGAGGCAATTGCGGTTCGTGAGGGGAAACGGCTGAACATTCCAATTATTGCTATTGTTGACACCAATTGTGATCCAGACGATATAGATTACATTATACCGGGCAATGATGATGCTATTCGGGCGATAAGACTGATTTCATCCAGAATTGCTCAAGCTTGTATTGAGGGGAAACAGCGCTTGCTGGAAAAACAGCAGGCTGAGGCCGATAAGGAGATAGAGGATGAAGCCGAAGGTTTACCAGTAGATTCAGGGTTAAAACCCGGTGAAAGAAAGGTTATTGCAGACGGTTCTGAGGGACCTGTCGTCGAGATAATCAGAAAAACAGCTCCCATAGCTTCTTCAGAGACCTCAGATGATAATGAAAGCGAAAAATCAGGAGAAACTACTGAAGCAAAGGATATAGGAGAATAATAATGACGGCAATAAGTGCTACAATGGTTAAACAGCTCCGTGAAAAAACCGGAGTTGGAATAATGGATTGTAAAGAAGCGCTTTCACAGAGCAATGGCGATATAGATAACGCAGTCGATTTTTTAAGAAAAAAAGGGTTGGCAACAGCGCAGAAGAGGGCCGGAAGAGCTATGAGCGAAGGATTAATCCAACCTTATATCCATATGGGCGGCAAGCTGGGAGTACTGGTTGAGATAAACAGTGAGACCGACTTTGTTGCAAAGAATGATGACTTTAAAGAATTTGCTAAAAATATAGCTATGCATATAGCGGCAGCCAGTCCTGTTGGAATCGCATCCGATGATGTGCCGGAGGAAGTCATAAATAAAGAAAAGGAAATATATCGTGCTCAGGCTCTTGAATTGGGTAAACCCGAAAACGTGATAGACAAAATAGTTGAGGGAAAACTAAACAAGTTTTATAAGGATAACTGCCTGTTGAATCAAGCTTATGTACGTAATCCGGATATAAATATATCGGATCTTTTAAATGATCTGATTGCAAAGATGGGCGAGAACATAACAATTAAACGTTTTGTAAGATTTCAGATAGGAGATTCTTAAGGTTTGACACTTCCTCGATACAACAAGGTTTTGTTAAAATTGAGCGGCGAAGCTCTTATTGGAGACCAGAGTTTCGGTATTAGTCCGGAAGTGATAAAATATGTGGCTGAAGAGGTCCGTTCGATATTTGATTTAGGGGTTCAGGTAGCTATCGTTGTCGGCGGCGGGAATATTTTCAGAGGGATTGCCGCAAGTTCATTTGGAATGGATAGAACTTCTGCTGACCATATGGGTATGCTGGCAACAGTAATCAACAGCCTCGCATTGCAGGACGCACTTGAAAAGAAAGGTATTCAGACCCGCACTCAGTCTGCAATATCGATGCATGAGGTGGCTGAACCTTATATCTTGCGTAAAGCTATTCGTCATCTTGAAAAAGGACGCGTGGTTATTTTTGCAGCAGGTACAGGGAATCCCTATTTTACCACAGATACTGCTGCGGTTTTAAGAGGTCAGGAGATTCATGCTGAGATTTTACTGAAAGCCACCAAGGTTGCAGGCCTGTATGATTCAGATCCCGCTATAAACAAGGACGCCAAGTTCATTAAAAAAATCACTTATATAGAAGTTTTGGAAAGACAGCTCCAAGTCATGGATATGACAGCTATCTCTCTGGCTATGGAGAACCAGCTTCCTCTTGTAATTTTTGATATTAAAAACAAGGGAAATCTCAGAAAGATAGTATGTGGAGAGGAGATCGGAACCAGGATAAACAATTGACAGCTCGCTAAGGTAAAAAATTCACCACGGAACAACACGGAGTTTCACTGAAAATTGTAAACAATGATTAAGTGTAACTACCCAGGTTCACGGTTCACGGTTAGAGAGCGATGAAAATTGAACGGAAGAATTAGAACGAAGCCCAATTGATCAATCATCTCAAAACAACTCGCTTGAAAGTGGGTCTTATTGATAATTCAGTGTAATTCCGTGAAAATCTGTGGTTAAATATTATCGAAAAGGTAAAATTATATGCTGGAATCCATATATAAAGAAACAAAAGAAAATATGGGTAAGTCAATTAAAGCCCTTAAAAAGGAATTAAATAGAGTCAGGACCGGCCGTGCTTCTCTTTCTTTACTTGATGGAATATTTGTTGATTATTACGGCACTCGGACTCCAATTAACCAGATGGCCTCGCTTTCAGTTCCTGAAAGTCGCCTTATTATAATACAGCCCTGGGATGTTACCGTAATAAAGGAGATTGAAAAGGCAATATTTAAATCCGAGCTGGGCCTCAATCCTTCAAACGATGGCAAGATTATTCGTATATCCATTCCAGCGCTTACCGAAGAAAGACGTAAGGAACTTGTAAAAATAGTACGAAAAATTTGTGAAGACTATAAGGTGGCTGTACGCAATATCAGACGCGATTCAAACGAACTGATCAAAGGTTTAAAAACGGATGGCGATATTTCGGAAGATGATGCTTTCAAAGCACAGGACCAGATCCAGAAGATAACGGATGAACAAAGCAAGCTTATAAACGACGATATCTTTAAAGAAAAAGAGAAAGAGATCCTTGAATTCTAGTGAGTCTTCCTCTGTTAATGCAAATATTGATCCAGCGAATCTTCCCTCTCATATTGCTATCATCATGGATGGTAATGGGCGTTGGGCAAAAAAGCGTATTTTAAATCGCATTGAAGGACATAAAAAGGGGAGTGATGCTGTTCGACTTATTGTTAGAACCTGTCGTGAAATAGGCATTTCCATCCTGACTTTGTATGCTTTTTCCACTGAAAACTGGCAGAGGCCAAAGACTGAAGTCACCGCTCTCATGAGCCTCCTGAAAAATTTTCTTAAGTCAGAGCAGAAAGAGATGCTGGATAATAACATCCGTCTCAATGTCATTGGACAGATAGAAAAGCTTCCGGAAGATGTTCAGCAGGTTCTGCATAAAACAATGACTCTAACAAAAGAAAATAACGGTTTGATGCTTAATCTTGCATTGAGCTATGGAGGGCGTGCCGAGATAGTCAGGATGGTCCGGGAAATAGCAACAAAAACAAAAAAAGGCGAAATTGATCCTGACTTAATAACGCCCGAACTCGTATCTGATTTCCTTTACACAAAAGGAATGCCCGATCCGGATCTGCTTATAAGAACCAGCGGTGAAATGCGCATAAGTAATTTTCTTCTTTGGCAAATTGCGTACACGGAGATTTTTGTTACAGAAACCTTATGGCCGGACTTCAGCAAACAGGAATTTTTGCAGATTCTGAAACACTATCAGCGCCGTGAACGCAGATTTGGAAAAGTTTAACGGTATGCATTTAAAACGGTGGATTACAGGCATTATATCCCTCCCCTTTCTTTTTTTGATGATTTACAAGGGAGGGCTTTTGTTCGCTATTTCAGTGAGCATAATATGCTTTTTGGCCCTGTGGGAATATTTTCGTATTGTTTTTAATACAAAAGGTAAAACAATATCGGGCATTATCTTGCTTCTGGCCACATTTGTTGGACCTGTCATTATATGGGCAGCTTATAAAAACTCATTAGATTTTATTATAGTCATAGTTGCTTTTAATCTAATTATTTCCGGCCTGTTTACCCTTACACAGTTTAAATCCGATCCGTTCATACTTGAAAATTTCACCAGGCAGATTCTGGGAGTTATTTATATTCCCATATTACTTTCCTTCCTGATTCTGATCCGTAGCGGGACAGACGGAATGCTATGGATTTTTTTCCTGTTATTTGTAGTTTTTGCCGGTGATATCGGCGCATTTTATGCTGGTTCTTACTTGGGCAGTCACAAACTCTGTCCTTCAGTAAGTCCCAAAAAAACAATAGAGGGTTCAATTGGGGGGCTTTCTTCAAATTTGGTCGTCGGATTACTTTTTAAGTGTTTTTTTCTTTCTTACTTACCATGGAGAGCGAGCATACTTTTATTTCTCTTCATTGGTATTGCAGGCCAGGTGGGCGATCTGTTTGAATCAGCGCTAAAACGTTCCGCTGATATTAAGGATTCCGGTTCATTACTGCCTGGGCATGGTGGCATCCTGGATCGTATT
>DAOUSD010000112.1 GCA_030627405.1 Deltaproteobacteria bacterium | reverse complement strand
CTTTTCAATGCTAACGGCTAAACGCTAATGGCTAACCGCACAGGTTGAATAATTTCACTGCGTTATCAGTAGTCGACGTATAACTAATACGCCTTCTTCCTTCCGGCCTTGTGAAATTAATTATCTGAAAGTCTATATATCACTGTCTTTTTATTGGGGCAATACTGAATTAACGAGTTTTTTATAATTCTTTTTTTTGGTCGTCCGTAGCAATTAACGAATAAGTAAAGAGTCTGACAGGATAGACAAGATTTTATTTAAAATGTAATATTATAAGATAATACAAGTGCCGCTTTCTTTTTCCCCTGACCAGGACGAAGTCCAAGATTTATTCGTGAATTTTGCCGCAGATATTCAAAAAAATTCTTATCGGCATTGCGGTTGTATTTGTGGGCGCAGTTTGCAGCGCTGTATATGTTGCCGGAGTAAAAGCCAAGTTCAAAAAAGGTTATGATGCCGCCAAGAGCATCTAAATTATTGTCAAATGCTTCATAGGCAGCATAGATCAGGGCAGTATTAAAAATAAATGCTATGCTTGCATCTTTATATCTTCCACAGTAAAGATGACCTGCGCCGGGAATAATAGCAAGTATTCCCGCAGCCGTCGGACTTTTAGTCTTTAAGTCTTTTTTCTTGCTCATTTCATGAGAAAGAGTTGCCAGTCGATATTTATCCCGGTTTTTCTTGCTGATTAGTCTAAAAGAATTTTCAGCCTCTTCCCATTTAGACGTCTCAAGATATATCCATCCACGCCTGTAATATGCCTGATCAGCGACATCTATATTTTCGGCTTTATCCGCCATATCATTAAGTCGCCCAATTGCCTTTAGATAGTCCTTTAGTTTAATAAAACATTCACTTATCCTGAATCTGACTTCTGCTCTAAAATTGGTCGCAGGAAATTCGGCTAAAAGTTCGTTAAAGGCATCAATTGCTGCTTGGAATTTTTTTCCGTTAAAATAAGACAGCCCGATTTTATACATTGCAAGTTCCAGCCTGTGATCATCAGGAAAAAAATGAATAAACCGTTTGTACTCTCCAATAGCCCTGAAATATTCCCCGGCACGAAAGTACTGCTCGGCAAATTGAATTTGTTTATCAGCATTGATTGTAATAACTTGTTCAGCAAAAGATGAAAGAGGGTAAAAAAAGCTATAAGAAATGATTATCAACAACATATAGATTACAATGCGCATTGGTGATAGTTTGCATCGGCTTCTTGCATAGTATTTTTTTTTAATCATTTTATCCTTATTGTGAGAAGATAGAAAACTATTTTTCCTCATACCACCAAAAGTCATTATTTTTCACCGGGTCATAAAATCTGAAGCGGTTGTTAATCAAAATCATTGGGGTCTGTTTCATCTCATCAGCTTCATGGAAGAGGCGGTCACAGGTCATTAGCCAGCCCATGATGAGGCCATGTTTTTCAAAGCATTCAATACTATATTGAGCGCAGGTGGGATACATTGGGCATTTGCTGCCATCAATGGGCGAGATATAATCTTTGTAAAATCCGACAAGGTGCTTGAGCGGATTTATGGTTGTTTTCTTAATTTGTGAGGTGGTTTTTGTGTTTTTTCCCCACGGGCCTTTAACCGGGTCATCGTTAGAAATAGAGATCCCCACGAATTTGGGGAAAAGAGAAAATATAATTATAATTAAGAAAATTCTAATTATTTTCATGTTATGATTTTTGTAACAACTCAGCTACAAAGACACCAACCTGCCTGCCGGACAGCAGGCGGGAAGGTCTAAAATTCATATCTCTTTTTTGTGTCTTAGTAGCTAAACCGTTATTGTTTTATTTCTGAGAATTTTTATTCAGGAAATAGTTCTTCCTTTTGTTTACATATTCCGGATCAATCTTTAAAGCAGTTTTGTACCATCTCTTTGCCTCTGGATAGTTGTTCATCTTAAAATAAGTAGCGCCTAAATTACATACTGCTTTTATATAGACAGGGTCAAGCGCAATGGCTTTGCGAAAACATTCTTCTGCTTGTTCATATTTTTCTGTTTGTAAGTAAATAACGCCGAGGTTGTTGTAGCTTAAAGGATAATCCGGCGTGAGTTCTATTGCTTTCTTATAGTATTTAATGGCTTCCGGATAATTCTTCATTTTATAATAATAGAAGCCTATGGCATTAGAAACTTTTCCATTATGTGGATCACTATGCAACTGATTAAGAAGGCGAAATATTTTTGTCTGGTAAGCCGATGAAAAGGGATTGGCCGAGTAAGCTATTGATAGATTTAAGATAGTCAAAATAGAGAAAATAAATAAGAATCGATATAGAAATGAGCGGAGTTTGTTCATGATTGAACTGGTAAGAATAAAAATATGTTTCTTAGACCGATGTATTTTATTGTTCCTTGTTTTTTATTCCCCGTATATGTGCAATTCTTGGTATTCAAATATTCCAAGGATACTGAAAATTTCAAGATCGGCAAAATAGACCTTTTTCAGTCCGTGCTTTTTTGCAATATCTCCAATAGCATTGGAGCTAAATTCCGCATAAAAACCATAGCCGGAAAAAGGATCCTCTACCTTGATAATTTTGCCATTTGATTGAAAGACAGATGAGGGTGTGTTGTCTATATTCGTTGTATACGGAACCCTGACATGTTTAAAAACATATCCTTTCAGAGAACCGCTGCCCATTTTTCCAAAGGTTAAGCACCCGGCAAGAATAAAAAGGGAGAGAAGAAGGCATACAAAGACAATAAGTCTTTTAGTTGACACTATTTCTCCTCCGCCATATCAATCGCCGTAAACTATAACGCGCCACCTGGTATACAAGCCCAACAAGATTTGCTGCATCTCCTGGTCTGCGTGTTTCAGAATCGTTATATCACCATTTTTAGCAGCAGCGGCATAACTTGCATCTCCCCAAGATACAAGCCACAAAAGGCTGTAGGCAGTAGCAATCCCTTTTTTTGCCCCCAAATCAGTTCTGTTAAGATCTGTATCAAAGGGAGTCCTAATATTGACATATGCGCAACCACTGCCGGTAAAGATAATTGCAAGAACAATAGCCGATAATATTTTAGATTTCAAATCAACCTCCTTGATATAGATGCATTGCTTATAAAAATAATAGGAAATCAATTGTTATGCGTCAAGCGAATATGTTTAATATTAAAGTTTTTCAGTTTTTTTTGAACAACATATTGAAAAAGGTTAAGTATGTTGTTATAAATTTTTGATTGGATCCTTATCTTATAATCAGAAGCAGAACAATTAAAAAATGACGAAGTTTAATCAAAAAAATATTCTTTTAGTCCATCCGCTGGGCTACCGGAAGGAAGCTGCCGGCAGGGATATTGCCAGGCTGGCAAACATCGTGCCTCCTATTGGACTGGCAAGTATTGCTTCTTATCTGGGAAGAGAGGGCATTAATGCTGATATTATTGACTGCTATGCCATGCCCGACTCAGACTATTTCATACGTGATTATTTGCTGACGGAAAAACCCGGCTTTATAGGCCTTAGCTGCACAACTTCCAGTTTTCTTGATGGCATTCGCATTGCCGGGCTTGCCAAAAGTTTTTTGCCTGACATAAAGATTGTATTCGGCGGTCCCCATGTTTCAGCCCTTAAAAAACGAGTGCTTAAAAATTTTCCGGTAATTGATTTTGTTGTGGTCGGGGAAGGTGAACAGACTCTTACGGAACTTATTGAAAAAAGCCCTGAAGAAGTTGATTCGGTGCAGGGGTTGGTATTTCAGGATGCAAAAGGCGAGACTTGTTTTAATGGTTACAGAACCAAGTCAATTAATCTCGACACCATCCCATTTCCTGCTTATGAGAAGCTTGCAGGATATCCTAAGGTATATAAATTGCCCATTTTTAACTATCCCAAAGCACCCAACTCAAGCTGTATATCAAGTCGTGGTTGCCCCTATGCCTGTAGTTATTGTGACAGGTCTGTGTTCCGCCGCAGCTTTCGGTATAATTCTGCAGAATATATGTATGAGCATGTAAAATATCTGAAGAGACGTTTCGGCATACGTCATGTTATCTTTTATGACGATCAGTTTACTTTCAACCGGCAGAGGATTGAAGATTTTACAAGGATGATGATTGACAGGCCCCCGGGAGTGACTTTTAATTGCGCTGTCAGGGCAGAGCATATAGATTTAGACCTTCTTCGTCGTTTAAAGGCTGCCGGCTGCTGGATGATCAGCCTTGGTATAGAGACTGGCGATCAGGATCTTCTGGCACAACACCATCGAAATGTGAATTTGAATCTTCTGAGGGAAAAAATACATTTGATCAAAAAGGCCGGGATACGTGTTAAAGGTCTTTTAATGATAGGATTGCCGGGGGAGACAGAGGAAAGCATTAATAAGACTATGGATTATATCTTTTCGTTACCTGTAGACGATATTAACCTGGCAAAATTTACTCCTTTTCCTGGAGCGCCGGTTTACGAAAATATACATGATCTTGGAGAGTTTAATGAAGAATGGGAAAAAATGGACTGCATGCATTTCCAGTTCATCCCAAATGGGATGACAAAGGAGCGCATGGAAGAACTCTTCCAGATATTTTACAAAACACATTTTTTACGCCCCAGAGTTATATGGAATTATACTGCAATGCTGTGGCGCTCACCTGATAGTTGGTCACGTTTTATTATAAACATTGCAGATTTTCTCAATTTTGCTAGAAGCAACAAACGGTTGGGATTTACTTGAAAACAGTTTGTCGAAGCCTTTTACTTCCAACGCTTGAGCTTGCCGCTTGCTGTTTTATCCGGATTTGATACAAAAGGACAAGGCGTTACGATTTGACACAGGTACTGCCTCTATCAAACTTGAGGAGATTGCCGATGCAAAATATTTTGCTTGCTATATCGCGTTTCACTGATTTCATGAAAGATGATATCTGGAGAATTCGCTTAGAGAACCTGCCGCGAAAAAAATCGTTTTTCATCAAACAATTAAGAATCTTTCTCCTGTCCATACGAGGATTTGCTGAGGATAAATGCCATCTGAGGGCGTCTGCCCTTACCTTCTATTCCCTGATCTCCATAGTCCCTGTGGCTGCCATGTCCTTTGGAATAGCCAAGGGATTCGGTTTTGAAAAGCTCCTTGAGAAGCGGCTTCTGGAGCAGTTTGCCGGACAGGAGGAGATTATAGTAAAAGTAATCGGTTTTGCCCATTCCCTGCTCGCAAATACGAAGGGGGGGCTTCTTGCCGCTGTGGGTGTGATTGTCCTCTTCTGGGCGGTAATAAGAGTGCTCGGCAATATCGAAGATTCATTCAATGATATCTGGGGAATAAAAGAAGCAAGACCTCTGGGAAGAAAGTTCAGCGATTATTTTTTCGTAATGCTCCTCTGCCCAATTCTTATTATAATGGCAAGCAGTGTAACGGTGTTCATCACCACCCAGGTGACGCTTATAACGGAAAAGGTGGCGCTTCTGGGAATATTCAGCACCGTCATATTTTCCGTTCTGAGGTTTTTGCCCTATTGCCTGATATGGATTCTCTTCACCTTTCTCTATATCTTTATGCCCAACACAAAGGTTCATTTTTCGTCGGGTATTCCGGCGGGGATAATTGCCGGCACAATCTACCAGATTATCCAGTGTGCCTATATTACCTTTCAGATCGGTGCAGCAAAATACAACGCCATCTACGGAAGTTTTGCGGCGTTGCCCCTCTTTCTGATATGGTTACAGTTGAGCTGGCTTATCGTTCTCTTCGGAGCTGAGTTTTCCTTTGCCCGCCAGAATGTAGATACCTATGAATTTGAGCCCGATTCCCTCCGTATAAGCGATTACTTCAAGAAGCTTCTCTCCCTTCAGACTTGCCATTTATTGGTGAGAAATTTTGCGGAGGGCAGAGGGCCGCTGACAGCCGCAGAAATATCTAAGAGGCTTGATATCCCTGTTCGTCTGTTGCATAAAATTCTTGATGAGCTGGTGGCATGCGGCATTATTTCCGGTACACGTACGGAGGAGTATAAGGAATTGACCTATCAGCCCGCCCGCGACATCAATACGCTTACGATAAAGTTCGTCGTTGAGTCCCTTGAAGACATGGGGATAGACAATATTCCGGTTGCCCAGACTGCCGGGTTGAAAGTCATCTCGGAGATACTTCAAACCTTCAGGGAAGAAATTGGAAGATCCCGGATGAACAGGCTGCTGAAAGATATATAGACTTTCAGATAATTAATTTCACAAGGCTGGAAGGAGAAAGGCGTATTGGTTATACGTCGACGACTGATAACGCAGTGAAATTATTCAACCTGTGCGGTTAGCCATTAGCGTTTAGCCGTTAGCATTGAAAAGGGATGGAAATGAGAGATTTTAGAGAACTTAAAGTATGG
>DAOUSD010000276.1 GCA_030627405.1 Deltaproteobacteria bacterium | reverse complement strand
TCCGTACCGGCCCCGGCGGCAAATAGAGTATCCGCCGATGAAGTCAGGAAAATAATAATAAATATTATCTTTTCCATTGAAGGTTTTGTAAGCATTCACGGAACTTTGAAATTAGAAATTTGGCCTTCATGCTTTTGTACTGTTCTTCCCAATTTCTACTTTCCAATTTCAAGTTTCAAGCCGTGAACGGTTACCTGTTTTTTTTAAATTAAATAATAAAGAAATCTTATTTTTGTGTCAAAGAAAAATTCTTATTTTATGTGTATGGTCTCGCCAACTTTTGGGACAATAACAGAAAAATTTTCTTTTCCCAAGTGTTCAGCAAATGAAAGGGATTGATCTTCCTCACCATGGACTACGGCTATTTTTTTAATTCGTAGATTTGATTCCTTAAGGAAACGAAGCATTTCATTTCTATCGCCATGTGCGCTGAAACCGCCGATCTTAACAACATGGGCTTTAAGCGGATATGTTTTATTGAGAAATTTCAGTATTGGCGGGTTACCGCTTCTTCCGGAATTTTCATATTCTTTGCCTTGTTCCAAAATACGACGGCCAAGTGTGTTCTGAGCCATATAACCTACGATTAAAATCGTATGCCGTGGATTATGAATTTTATAGCGCAGGTGATGAAGAATTCTGCCGGCTTCGCACATTCCCGCAGCAGATATTACTATGTGAGATTTTTTTTCACGCATCAGAGCCATAGACTCTTCAACAGAACCGATAAAATGAACTTTGTCAAATAAAAACGGATTTATACCGTTTTCCAGGAAAGCCCTATGTGTTTTTTTGTTATAAACTTCAGGATGCTCGACGAAAACTCTGGTTATTTTTGTTGCAAGGGGACTATCTACATATACCGGGATTCGAGGCACTTCACCCTCGTCATAAAGTTCGTGAATAACATATAGCAGTTCCTGGGTACGACCGAATGCGAAAGCCGGTATTAAGACAGAGCCTCCCCGATCAATTGTTTCAGCTATTACCTTCTTCAACTGCGGTTTTAAATCCTGGACAGGTGCATGCAATCGGTTTCCATATGTGCTTTCCATTATAAGCAGGTCTATATCCCTGTCTTCTTCAGCAAAACTCAAGGTTGGATTATTGAGAATCGGCTTGTTAAACCTGCCGATATCGCCGGTATAACATATATTATAGTTACGGCCGTTTTCCCTGACTTTAATTATGCTTATGGCTGATCCTAAAATATGTCCTGCGTCGTAGAATATACAGTCCATATCCTTCCCTATATTTACTATGTGCTTATAGGGATATCCTTCAAAATATTTGAGCGACTGCTCAGCATCTTCTATGGTGTAAATAGGATGAACGCCTTCCAGGTGATGTTTTTCGATCAATTCGTTAATTATTTCTACATTTAGTTTGTTTCGGTTTGTTTTGAGCAACTTTTTTATATCGTTACTTTTACGTTTTGATAATTTTTTAGCACGCGGTGATATTTTCAACTGATAAAGGGTCGAACGGACGGTTTTATAATTGAGGTAGTTTGCATCAGATTCCTGAATGTGAGCGGAATCCGGCAGCAAATATTCGCAGGTATCTGCTGTTGCCCTTGTGCATATGATGTGTCCATTGAAGTTTGCCTTGGTAAGCATTGGTATTCGACCCGAATGGTCTATATGGGCATGAGAAAGAACTATATTTGTGATAATCGTGGGATCCAGTGGTAATATCCTGTTTTTCTGTTCACTTTCCTTGCGCCTTCCCTGAAACATTCCGCAATCCAGCAGTATCCTGTCATTGTCAGTAGTAATTAGATGCATTGAGCCTGTAACTTCACGAACTCCGCCATAAAATGTAACATGCATTAGAGACCCCTTTAGACTTTATATAATATATTTAGCCACAAAGACACTAAGACACCAAGGTTATAATATAATTCTCGTCACTACTCAGGTTCACGGTTCAAGGGTTCACGGTTCAAGGTTAGGAAGCGACCCGCCCGCCTCGCAAGCGAGAGCATTGCGGGCAGGTGAAAATTGAATGCTCAAACAGTCAGCTCTTTTATATTTTATCGCCAGCGGAACCTGAGCCGTTCTAAAAAATCTTCACGATCGTTATCATTTCTGAATATCTTTCGACGCTCTATCCCCCTAATCATAATGTGATGCAAAACACCAGGTGCGTCCAGCCTGGCTAATCTCGGTATGCATTCACATTTATTATTTTCCTAATAAATTGTCAACTTAGAATCTTAAGGGCGTCCCGCTTTTTAAGGGGCATCCCGCTTTTCACTTTTTACGGCAAGTATGACCGGATAGTCTCCAAATTAGTTTGCTCTACTTCTCTTCAATCAAGAAGCCATTCCCATAGTCGCCGATTTTTTATTGGCCGTGGTATCTCTGCATCCGGCCAGTCGTCTGTGATAAGCGTGCGCACGGAACCAGGAAAGAGGTCTGTCGCGGTCAGGGGGCCAAGTTCACGTGTTCTTACTCAAGCGCCTGGTTGGAACAGCCGGTATCACCCTTGAAACTATGAACTTGAATAACCCATTAAGCAACAGCCAGTTTACAGCCAAGAGCCTTGGTCACTTTGCTGATGGTGGTAAACTTTGGGTTGCCGTCACCGGACAGGGATTTATAGAGGCTTTCACGGTTCAACCCTGTTTCTTTGGCAATTTTCGTCATTCCTTTCTTTTTGGCTATGTGACCAAGGGCAATGAGAAAGATTTGAGGATCATCGTCCATAAATGCGTTACTCAGGTATTCGTTGACCTCTTCTTTTGTCTCCAAATAATCAAGAGGGTTGTAGGGGCTTGTTTTGACTTTCATGATCTCCTCCTATACAGCTTTCGCTATCTTCTTTGCTTTTTGGATGTCCTTTTCCTGTGTCGATTTGTCTCCACCACAAAGCATAAGGATTATGGTGTGTTTACGGATGGTGTAATAAAGACGATAACCGGGGCCAACAAAGATCCGCATTTTACTGATACCCTCGCCAACAGAAGCGACGTCACCGAAATTACCGGTAATGGCCCTGTCAAGGCGTTTAGCAATGGCAAGGACAGCCTTGCGGTCTCTCAGCTTCTTGAGCCATTTGTCAAACACTTCCGTTTTTTCGATTTCGTATCTCACATTGATATTGTAGCCAACAAACTACAATATGTCAAGGCCAGGATGAAGAAGTAGGAAAAGAATACAAAAAATGGAAGCGATGATGAAAGGTTATCAGCTTTGGAATGCAGAACATGTTTTGTCCCTGCTTATTAATTTCGGCCACCGAATAACATGGAAAGGATCTGATATGAGATTTCGCAGATGATATTAAGCTAGGTTATTGATCTGGCACTGAGGCTTTCCAACAAGTAATTATATAGTTTCCTGATATCTACCATGATCTAAAATAGTTGACATCGGATTTCCTCCCCATATTTCGCTATTTCTAACAGGATATCATTCATCTATGCGTGATAAACAGTAAACAGGATAACCTCACTATGATTCAAATTGTTGCCGATCTTGCCAAGCTGTACACCTCTTTTATGGAACAAAAGGGT
>DAOUSD010000128.1 GCA_030627405.1 Deltaproteobacteria bacterium | reverse complement strand
GGAATCTATAGCGTTTAATATAATAAGGTATTATTATGTCGCAGTTAAAACACTATTATGAAAAAGAAGTTATCCCCAAGTTGATGGAGACCTTTAAGTATCAGAATATCATGGAGGTTCCTAAACTTGAAAAAATTGTACTGAATATGGGCTTGGGAGAGGCTATCCATAATATAAAATTGCTTGATTCAGCCAGGGAAGAGCTGAAACTTATATCAGGGCAGCAACCTGTTATTACACGCGCCAGAAGGTCAATCGCTGCCTTTAAGCTTCGTGAAGGTGTGCCGATCGGATGCATGGTTACCCTGCGTCATATACGCATGTATGATTTTTATAGCAGGACAGTTAACGTAGCTCTTCCTAGAGTCCGTGATTTCAGAGGTGTTTCAGATAAAGCTCTCGATGGGCACGGGAATTATACATTGGGGATCAAAGAACATATTATTTTTCCCGAGATTGATTACGATAAGATCGATAGGTTAAAGGGACTTAATATAACTGTAGTTACAACAGCTAAGAATGACAGAGAGGGTAAAGAACTTCTTAAGTTGTTAGGCATGCCGTTCAGAAATTAAGGAGGACAATTTGGCAAAAACAGCTCTTAGAATGAAAGCTATTAAACAACCAAAGTTCAAAGTTCGGGCATACAATAGATGCCCTATCTGCGGCAGGCCAAGAGGTTTTTTGAGAAAATTTGGAATTTGTCGTATTTGTTTTCGTAATCTGGCTTCACAGGGCATGCTTCCCGGAGTTATAAAATCCAGTTGGTGATTTTTGTATTTATAATAAATATAGACTTTCAGATAATTAATTTCACAAGGCCGGAAGGAGGAAGGCGTATTAGTTATACATTGACGACTGATAACACAGTGAAATTATTTATCTGAAAGTCTATAGCTAAAAGTTATATAGTTACGGAGAAAAAACAATGGCAATGAGCGATTCGATTGCAGATATGTTGACCAGAATCAGGAATGCTGAGAAGGCAAAACTTAACGTTGTTAATATTCCTGCATCAAAATTGAAAATTGAGATAGCCAGAATATTAAAAAATGAAGGATTTATTAAGAATTATAAATTCATAAAAGATACCAAACAAGGTGTCTTGCGTATCTATCTTAAATATGGGCAAGGACAGTCAAAGGTGATATTCGGCCTTGATCGTGTCAGCAAACCCAGCAGAAGGGTTTACGTAAAGAGTAAAGATATAAACCCGGTTTTAAACGGCATGGGCATTGCAATTTTGTCCACATCTAAGGGGTTAATGACAGACAAAAAAGCCAGGAATGAGAATATAGGGGGCGAGATCCTCTGTAATGTATGGTAGCCGATAGGAGTATTATTATATGTCTCGAGTAGGCAAAAAACCGATACAGATACCCGATAAAACAAAGGTGTTATATAAAGACAGGATAGTTACTGTCGAGGGACTGAAAGGCACTCTTTCAAGAACTATACATCCTTTAGTCAATCTTGAAATAAAAGATGGTATTGTGAATGTGACCATGAAAAAAGATGACAGAGTCAGCAGGTCATTGCAGGGACTTACCAGGAGTCTTGTCGCTAATATGGTAACCGGTGTAAACAAGGGGTTTGAACGTGTTCTGGAGATAAACGGTATAGGCTATCGTGCCACGCTTAGTGGTAATCATCGTATAGTTTTTAATCTTGGATATTCACATCCTATTGATTTTGATTTGCCGGAGGGTATTTCCGCATCTATTGAGAAAAATAATATTATAAAGCTTTCCGGAATTGATAAAGAACAGTTAGGGCACTTATCTGCAGCAATCAGAAGATTAAGACCTCCCGAGCCATATAAAGGCAAGGGGATCAAGTACGCTGAGGAATTCATACATAAAAAAGCAGGCAAAACCGGCACTAAATAGAATAACAATTTACGGTTCACAATTGCTCAAAGCATAAACCGTGAACTATAAACAGACAACCGTGAACGGTTATTTGTATATGGGGATAAATAAGATGGGTTCTTTGGATCAAAGAAGACTTGCGCGTTTTAAGAGAAAAAAAAGAATAAGAAAGTCCATGTTTGGTACACAACAAAGACCAAGGCTGAGTATCTTTCGAAGCGCAAAACATATCTATGCGCAGCTAGTTGATGATACTACCGGACATACTTTGGCATCGGCATCAACTTTAGAACAGGTAGTCAAAGAATTTCCTGAGTATAAAAATAAAGTTACAGTGGCGATCCTTGTCGGAAAACTTGTAGCTGAACGTGCTAATGAAAAAGGAATTAAAAAAGTAGTATTTGATCGGAATGGTTTTTTATACCACGGTCGGGTTAAAGCGGTTTCCGATGGTGCACGTGAAGCTGGTTTGGATTTTTAAATAAGGAGGCGGAATCTTGTTTAAACATGATACAGACGAAGGTCAGTTGATTGATAAAGTAGTTCATATTAACCGGGTAGCGAAGGTAGTTAAAGGCGGTCGCAGGTTCAGTTTTAGCGCTATAGTTGTTGTCGGCGATGGAAAAGGCAGGGTTGGTTATGGTTTGGGTAAAGCAGGGGAAGTCCCGGAAGCGATCCGAAAAGGTGTAGAAAAAGCAAAAAAGAACATGATTAAAGTTTCCCTGATTGATGGAACAATTCCCTTTGAGGTTATAGGAAAGTTTGGTGCGGGGAAAGTCTTTTTAAAACCTGCTTCACAAGGAACGGGAGTTATAGCCGGCGGTGCTGTTCGGGCTGTGTTAGAGGCGGTCGGCGTAAATAATATTCTTACAAAGTGTATTGGATCCCATAATCCTCATAATTTGGTGAAAGCTACTGTTACAGGGCTAAGCCAACTTCAAAGTCTTGAACAGGTAGCTGCCAGGCGTGGCAAAAGATTAGAGGATTTGTAATATGTAATTCACGGTTCACGGGTTCAATTAACCGGCAACTATTAATCAGCAACCAGTAGAGGGAAATAAAAATGTCTGGTAAATTGAAGGTAACTCTTGTTAAAAGCATGATCGGAAGACCTGAAAAACATCGCAAAATATTGCGTAGTATGGGGCTTGCAAAGATAAATAGAACGGTCGAATTTATAGATACTCCTTCTATCCGGGGGATGATAAACAAGATTTCGCATTTAGTGAAGGCTGAGGAGAAGATAGATGAGGCTTAATGAATTGTCACCGGCAATGGGATCTCGAAAATCTCGGAAACGTCTTGGTCGCGGTGTGGGCTCGGGAAGAGGTAAGACTGCCGGTAGAGGTACAAAGGGGCATAATAGTCGTTCCGGCGGAGGCGTGAGACCTGGTTTTGAAGGCGGTCAAATGCCTATTCATCGGCGTTTGCCAAAACGTGGTTTTACAAATATTTTCAGAAAAAATATTGCTGTAGTTAATATACGTGACCTATCGAGATTTGAGAAAGACAGCATAGTGGACGAAGATGCTCTTTTTACTTCCGGCCTTGTTAAAGGTAAAATAGATAGTATCAAACTTCTTGGTCAAGGCGAAATAAAAACTTCTCTCACAGTACGATTAAACAGTTTTAGCAAAAATGCCAGGGGAAAAATTCTTGCCGCTGGTGGAAATATAGAGGTTTTATAGTATGGCCGGCGAGGGATTCGGAAATATATTTAAAATACCCGAGCTAAAAAAAAGGATATTATACACTTTTGCTCTTCTTGTAGTTTACCGTATCGGAGTGCATGTTCCAACTCCCGGCATAGATGCTGTTGCACTTGCCTCATTTTTCGCTCGAGCAAAAGGGACTTTGCTTGGCCTGTTTGATATGTTTTCAGGCGGTGCGTTAGAGAGGCTCTCGGTTTTTGCTCTAGGGATAATGCCTTACATAAGTGCGTCTATTATTCTCCAGCTCTTAACAGTAGTTATACCGCATCTCGAGAGGCTGTCAAAAGAGGGCGAGCAAGGACGGAAAAAGATTACACAATATACCCGTTACGGAACTGTATTGTTAAGTATAATACAAGGGTTCGGTATTAGCGTCGGCCTTAAGCAAATGAGTTCACCGGGCGGTGCTCCTATAGTTCTAAATCCGGGATGGGAATTTACACTTATGACCGTAATTACCCTGACGGCAGGAACCGCCTTTATTATGTGGTTAGGCGAGCAGATTACAGAGAGAGGGATCGGTAATGGTATTTCACTTATAATATTTGCCGGTATTGTTGCCCGGTTTCCAACTGCGATAGCAAATACTTTTAAACTCCTTTCAACAGGAGAAATGGGAATCTTTTTAATCATAATTATGATAGTTTTTATGATAGCTGTCGTAGGTTGCATTGTATTTGTTGAGCAGGGGCAGCGACGCATACCGGTACAATATGCTAAAAGGGTTGTGGGCCGGAAAATGTACGGAGGCCAGAGCACCCATCTTCCATTAAAAATTAATACTTCCGGGGTAATACCACCTATTTTTGCATCATCAATTATGATGTTTCCGGCAACTATAGGCAGTTTTATAGCAATTGCATGGATACAGAATATTGTCTCCACAATAACGCCCGGCAGCATTATTTATGAAGTATTATTTGTAGGTCTAATATTCTTTTTCTGTTATTTTTATACTGCTATTACATTTAACCCTGATGATGTTGCGGAAAATATGAAAAAACATGGCGGCTATATACCTGGTATCCGCCCAGGTAAGCGCACAGCGGACTATATTGAGAGGGTTTTGACTCGAATAACTCTTGGAGGGGCGATATATGTTTCAGCAGTATGTGTGCTCCCGTCAATTTTAATATCAAAATTTAACGTTCCTTTTTATTTCGGTGGTACGGCGCTTCTTATAGTTGTTGGTGTAGCCATTGATACTGTCTCTCAAATAGAATCACACATGTTGACACGTCATTATGAGGGTTTTTTAAAAAAGGGCGGAGATAGAGTTAAAGGAAGATTTTAAGATGGTTATTTTAAAATCACCCAAAGAGATTGAAAAGATTTATGCAAGTAATCAGGTCGTTGCTGCAATTCTTTCTAAACTTGAGTCGGAGATAACACCTGGAATTGATACACTTTATTTAAATGATCTTTCAGAACGTTTGACTTATGAGAGAAATGCAATTCCGGCTTTCAAGGGATACAGGGGTTTCCCTTATTCAATATGCGCATCTGTTAATAACACGATTGTACACGGATTTTCTTCTAAAACTCCGCTGAAGGAAGGCGATATTATTAGCCTGGATTTTGGTGTTCTTTTAAACGGTTATTACGGTGACTCAGCTATTACAGTGCCTGTCGGCAAGATATCCAAATCTGCTCGAAAACTGACTCAGGTTACGGAAGAGTCCCTCTACAAAGGTATTGAAAAGGCGATTCCGGGAGGAAGGCTTTCGGATATTTCTCATGCAATTCAAATGCATGTTGAAGCGGCCGGTTTTTCTGTAGTTCGTAAGTTTGTGGGGCATGGTATAGGAACCAACCTTCATGAAGAACCTCAGATACCTAATTTTGGGAAGCCCGGTATGGGTGTCAGATTAAAACCCGGTATGACTTTGGCGATAGAGCCCATGGTAAATGAAAAAAATTATGGTGTTGAAATACTTGAGGATGGATGGACTGCTGTAACAAAGGATGGTTCTTTGTCCGCACATTTTGAGCATACGATTGCGATTACAGAAAGCGGTCCAATTATCTTAAGTAAAAGGAATGGGAGTTAAAAATGCCAAAGGAAGAGGCGATAAAGGTAGAAGGCAAGGTTCTTGAGGCTTTGCCCAATGCAATGTTTAAAGTTGAACTGGAAAATAAGCACAAGGTGCTTGCGCATATTTCCGGGAAAATGCGCATGCATTTTATAAAAATTTTGCCGGGAGATAAAGTTACAGTAGAACTTTCACCATATGATCTCTCTCGTGGCAGAATAACATACAGGTCAAAATAAAATAGCTATAGACTTTCAGATAAATAATTTCACTGTGTTATCAGTCGTCGACGTATAACTAATACGCCTTCCTCCTTCCGGCCTTGTGAAATTAATTATCTG
>DAOUSD010000081.1 GCA_030627405.1 Deltaproteobacteria bacterium | reverse complement strand
ACATATCGATTTTTAAATTTTAACTACGAGTATAAAAACAATGTTTCGGACGATTACGTTACAGAATCCATCACAGAGACCGATAGCCATCATGGAAGAGTCGATTTCAGAAAGTCATTTTGGAAAAACAGGATCTCAACTTCAGGAAGCTATTCGATCACAAACACAAAGACGGAAACCAAAACAGGGGGGCAGGATGTCCGCCAGGAGAGAGAGATAAAGGCCATTAAAGGACTTTATGCTCCTGATTCCACCACCACCCCTCTTTATGATAATTATGATGATCTCATAGATGACATCAAAACAGCCCGCACCACGCCCACGGAGATCAACATTGGCGGCTTTGGCAACACGGATCGAAACATAGGTCTTGAGCTAAACTCTCCCGAGGATGTAGAGCTGATCTATCTCTATACGGAAGACGACCCTTTGGCACTAATAAGTTTTACCGACTTTACCTGGGATGTCTATTCAAGCGCAGATAATAATACTACTACTACCTGGAATCCTATCAGTAATGTCACTTTCAAATATAACACAAACGAAAACCGATTTGAAATCTCGTTTGACAAAACAAATGCCAGGTATTTTAAGATTGTAAACACCTCAAACGATTCAAATGAACTCTATGTCACAGAAATCGAGGCATGCAGCTACAAGACCTATGCTGCTTTTACCACCACCGAGACCGAACAAACCACACAAACCACGCAGGCCAATCTTAGATATAAACCCACGGATTGGCTATCTTTTACATATGATTTTACAAATGACGAGCGGAAGACAGAGCCGGATCAGGAAAAGACGGAGCTCGAGTCGGAAAAAACCAAGCGCCTAACCCACAACATGAACTGCCGTGTGGAAAGAGAGCTTCACAAGTATATTACGGCTTGGGCACAGTATGGAAGGCGAATGGAATACGATTCTGAGGCAGAGGATAAGACAACCGATACCTATCTGTTGCACTTTCTTTCATCCCCCCTTCCAACCCTTGATACCGATCTTTCGTTGAATCACACGGTATCAAAAGAAGAAGGCGAAACCCAGTCAAAAAACTCATCCGCTTTGCTTCACATATCAGCAAAACTCCGTAAGGGAGCAGATCTGAATGTGGATGCAAACATCACCCGTTCGAAAAATCTTGTCAGTCAATCCGAGACAACTACCAAGTCTATTAACTCGGATCTGCGTCTTGAACTCACCCGAATGTTGACAGCCGAAATTGAGTATGATACAAATTGGACGGAAACACAACAGTCAGAGCTGGACGGTGATACAATGGGCAGAACTTCCAGCGCCAGGGTAATACTTTACTGGCGGCCCTCTCACGATTTTTACTTCAGAGGTTCCTATGATATTGACAGGGATGAAAAGTCAGGGGAGGAAACCACTCGGCAGCAATATAACATGAACTGGTTGATGACCGAAAAGATGCAGCTTGACATGGGGTACACCTTAAACAGAGATGATACTGTCAGCTCAACTTACTCAGCCGACCTTTCCTGGAATTTGAGCCGGGTCTTTACACTAAGATTTGGCTATGACTGGAGTCATCAGAAAGAAGATATGGCTGAAACAACACAGACTTTTATCACGAATCTTTCAGCAAGGTTTTAAAGCTTTGAAAAATGTTCAACGTTGCCTGCCCCGTTAAATTTGAGTCTGACGCCAAAATTGGGCAAAAGGGGGTATTTTGCAAAGGTCTCGAATAGTTACGAATGGAGAACAGATGAATAGTATAAGTTGGATCAAGCAAACAATACTTTTACTTGCGGTATTGCCGATATTTTACAATTGTAGCGGGCCTATCAGTTATATTCACCCTACTGCAGATCTTACATATATCAAAACAGTAGCCATTGTGCCTTTGAAAAATTTGACCCAGGAAAGGGGTGCGGAAGGCAAGGTAAGAAATGTCGTGCTTGCGGAGGTGTTAAGGCGGGGCCTGTTCGATGTTGTTGAATTCGGAGAAGTAGATAAGGTCCTGAGAGAAGAGGGAGTTAAGGAAAATGAAAGCGTCATCAGCAAAAGCGTTGCCGAAAGGGCCGGAAAGCGGCTGAACATCCAGGCCTTTATTTTAGGAGCGGTTGAAGAATACGGTATGCTGCAGGCAGGGAGCAGTTCTTATCCGGAAGTCGCTGCCTCTTTAAAGCTGATAGATGCAAAATCCTATAAAATCCTCTGGGAGGCGACACACAGTGTAAAAGGAACAACCATTCTGGATCGGCTCTTCGGTATCGGCAAAAAGAGCCGTAGCGACCTTTGCAGAAAGTTAGTTGGGGAGATGTTTGATACCCTGTTTGGGGGATAGAGGGATTGTTGATTGAACTTATTTTCGTGTTTAGGTGATAACATTTTTTGTTCATCCAGGTATTTTGCTGTCGAGGTTTCGATTTCGTGAAAAAACATCTGTTCATCGTAGCAGCTATTTTAGTTTTTTCGCTCCATGGGTTGTCAGGTCGTATTTTTGGTGCGGATAATGTGGTAAAAATAAAGCGAATAGCTCTGATGCCTTTCGACACATTTACCGTCGAAGATATATCCATTGATATGACGCGTTTTATATCGGATTGTCTCATAAAAAATGAATTTGAGGTTATTTCTCAGGATATCCTGGAAAATTTCCTTGCCAAAAGAAGAATCCGTAGAACGGAATTTCTGGACAAACCGGCTATCAGAGAAATGGGCGCTTCTTTAAAGGCGAATGTGTTGTTGCTTGGGTCCGTTGATCTCCTTGAAGATGGTGAAAATCCACAGGTAGCCATGAATGCTCAGATGATCAATTGTTTTGATAGCTCTGTTGTCTGGGCCAACTCTATTTCACGCACTGGTGACGACTTTGCCACATTTCTCGGTATAGGCAGGATAACTTCTTTGAAGAAGTTGATAGAAATCACAGTGGAAAAACTCTTAAACGACTTGCCCTCTACCGTTAACGTTATCGTCGATATGGGCAGCTCATCCATAACCCCCATTGAAATCAGCCATGCTGGTTTTTCCCCTGATGTGTTAAGAGGCGGTGAGACAACACGCATCTCAATAGAGGTCAAAGAAATCACCAAAAAGCTTCGAGATATCAGGGCCTTTGTCCTTGATAGCGAGATTGACCTTAAAACCAAGGACGGAAGATGGTATACCGGAACTATTTCAGCTCCAGTCATTGATGGAGTCTATTCGCTGAAAATTTACGTATCGGACCGATGGAACAGGCTTTTTAGTGTAAACTCCGCAGCCAATCTGACTGTCCAAAACAGCTCACCTGAAATCACTCTTTTGTTTCAGAAAAGGCTTATATCTCCCAACAATGACGGTATCAATGACTATGTTCAATTCTTCCCCGAACTCCTGGAAACAATTACATTAGAAAGCTGGGAGGTTGAGATTACAGATAAAGACGGCAACGTCGCGAGATCTGAAAACGGTTTCGGCATGCTGCCCGCAGATTTTTTCTGGCGGGGTGAAGATAATCAATACAAGCCGGTTAAAGATGGAACATATTTCTGTCGATTGTTTGTGCAGGATAAGGCGGGCAACCGGACGTCTACAGCAAAGGAGAAGATCGTGGTCGACAAAACTCCGCCAGAGACTACCGTTGTTCTTGCCGAGAAAAATGAAGAAAGCCTTACCCTGTCGCTAAAAACCAAAGATATAAGCAAAATAGCCTATTGGAAAGTCGTTGTTTACGACAGAACAGGCGCTGAAGCAGGAAAGTTTGAGGGCAAGGGGAATGTCCCGGCAACCATTGTCTGTCCAGTAAAAAAAAAATCAAAAAAAGACTTGAGCCCGGAAGAGGAGCTGAGCTCGGAAGAAGAGCTGAGCTCGGAAGAAGAGCTGAGCTCGGAAGAAGAGGATGCGCTCACCTATTCGCTTGAAGTGAGAGATATGGCGGGAAACAAATTGCGAATAGAAAGACAACCCTTAAAATGCCTTGAGTCTAAAGTAACTGAGCCTGAGAAAAAAAAGGATGAGTGGGTTGAAAATTTTTGAGTTGATGAGCCTGACAAGAAAGTTTATTTTTCTGCTTGTTATCTTGGAATCTATCTCGGCTTGTTCATCGACTACTACCCCATATGCCTACGTCCGAAAAAACCATGATCAGCCGGTAGTCAAAAAAGTAGCGATTTTTTCTTTTCATAACAGCACAATGATCGCCGAGGCGAACAAAATTGTGACAGGGGCCTTTGTCGCAGGCTTGGTTAAAATGAAAAAGTTTAAGGTGGAATTTCCGGGTAACATTAAAAGCTTTCTTGTCAGCGAACGAATTATTGTGAGAACCGGCGTTGATCTCAATACTATCAAACTTATGGGAAAAAGATTGGGGGTGGATGCCGTTATCATTGGCCGGATAGAAGAATTCGTGGGAATGGAGCAAAAAAAAAGAGGTGTTATTCCGGTGGTTTCCATCAGTTCGAGGATGCTGGACGTCCGAACAGGAAAGATTTTGTGGATGGCGCAACATAGAAGAACCGGCGACGACTATATAAAGGTTCTTGATTTCGGCAAGGTCAGGTCGGTGGGCGAATTGACCAAAAAAGTGGTTCTGGAGATGATTAAGACAATGCCCTGATACTATAGACTTTCAGCCTTCAGCCTAAACGGCTTCAGCCTGACTACGTGAGTAGTTAGTGCCTGAACGAAAACTGCTGATTTTCCCAATTTCTGCGTCAGGCTTAAATTTTAATCCTCAAAAGAGGGCGAACACAGAGGTTCGCCCCTACTGTATTCATGCGGTTAAAATTTGCGCCTTCCTTGAACTTGAAAAAATTTTATAGTTTTCGTTCGGGCAATAGTTACTCCTGTTGTAAAACAGCCTGTGGAAAAAAAAGATATGGATTGAGGATTTTTAATATGATAAATTTCATAAAACATCCAATAATACTAATCATTTCAATTGTTGCTGCATTTTTTGGTCTTTATGCCTTTTCTGCGGCAATGATGATGAAAAGCAACTGTTTATCCTGTCATGATGATGTTTACCGAAAAGGCATTGAAAGTTTTTATCTACATACACCGTTTGTAGATAAGGAATGTACTACATGCCATTTGGGGCAGGAAAGTACGAAAGGTAAAAGGGGTAAGACATTCACCACGAAAGAGATTGCCGCTCCGATCATTTTTCCCGGTTATTCTTATCTGAAAGAAAATAATGTTTTAGTTGAAGATATTATTCCGGAAGCAACTTACGACATCAATATTATTGTTGAAGATCGGATAGGTCATACACTGGAAAAGAAATATACAGGTATTATTCCGGCAAGCCTGCAGGATGCAATGGCCGACGACATAAAACCGCCGGTGATATCCGGCATAAATATCGACCCTATAAAAAAGGAGGTATTTCTTGAGACAACCATAGCGTGGGATACTGATGAGCCGTCAACCTCTTGCGTAGAGTATGGATTTTCTGATCAATATGGCCGGCACGCTTCAAAGGATACAACACTGACAAAGCATCATGCTGTAGCCCTGTACGATCTGACAGACGGAAAGAAGTATCACTTCAGGATAAAATCACGAGATGTTTCAGGCAATGAAGCTGTTTCAAAGGATCATGTTTTCAACGCAACTGTTTTACAAGACTTGGATACTACAGCAACGAAAAAAAAGAAAAAAAAGACTGAAAAATTGGCGATTGCAAGTCAACACGTCTTTTTGCTTGGTTCAAAGCTTGGCATATATGTTGAAACTACAACGCCCGCAAAAATGACTGTTGAATGTCTGAAAGTAAAGAAGACAACCGCTAAGACTAAATTTTTGGCTTCACCGGCCGCAAGCTCTGATGCTCAGAAATCCTTGAATGCTCAACATAGAGATCTGGTCACAATGGAGGAGCTAACAATCAAAGGCTGTTACACATGTCATCCTCCGGAAATTCTGGGTGTATCACATCCGGTTGGAATAGCCCAAAAAGGGGGAACAGTTGTGCCGGATTATTTGCCGACACTGGAAGGCGGAATTATCACCTGTGTTACGTGCCATGAGGTGCATGGCGGAAATCGGAAACATTTTACTCGAATGGAGGCCTCAAAAGATCTTTGCAAAATTTGCCATAAAGAATATTAAGTAGTGTCGATATACAAAACGAGACCGCTGGCGGCCGAAAAATGCCATTTGTGGATGGACAGTTAAATAACTGCTTGATTTTTTATGGATAGTCATATAGAATTGGAGGTATTATGTCAACTTCAAAAAAGGTTTTCAAAAGGAAAAGGAAAAGGTTTTTTAACTTTTCCATTAAAAAAAAGTTGCAACTTCGAATGTTGGTTAAAATATGGAGCATTATTTTTATCACATTGCTCTTGACCGGCATTATCTTTTACTTTTACAGCGACATAAATGTTGGAAAATCTTATCGCCTGTTTCATGTTAAGGCAAATAACTTTTTAGACTTTCTTTTTCCGGTGCTGCTCACCGGCTTTTTTTCAAGTCTTTTTCTGGGTTTTTTAGCGGCTGTTTTCTTTCCCTATGCAATTGCCGGCCCACTTTATCGAATAGAAAAAGAGCTTGTTGACATCGGCAATGGGGATCTAAAAAAGAAAATAAAGCTTCGCAAAGGAGATGAAGTCGAAGACCTAGCGAATTCGATTAATATAATGGTTGAAGGATTAAGGACTAAGATTAAAAAGATGGGGGATATTTCCGGGCATATAGACGAGCTTGTTGCACAGGCTCCAGGCGAAAATGTTGATGATATCGTAAAAAAAATCAAGGCAGAAAACGCGAGTCTTCGGGAAGCTGTCAACATCTTTAAGTTATAACCTAAGGGCTCACTCAAAAATAACTTCGCATAGCGTAGGTATACCAATGGAGATGTCGAGACTTTTCGCAAATCCTTGATGCGCAAAAGATTGGTGCAGGTCGAGTGAAAAATTGCTCAACTTAGTAATTGGTCGGGGCGAGAGGATTTGAACCTCCGGCTTCCTGCTCCCAAAGCAGGCGCGCTACCAGGCTGCTCCACGCCCCGATTTGGAGGTCTAATTATCACGATTTT
>DAOUSD010000208.1 GCA_030627405.1 Deltaproteobacteria bacterium | reverse complement strand
TGGCTTTCAAGCTTTAGCCTTCTAATTTCCTTATGCAGGCTCTCGTTTTCCTGCTGCAAGGAAGCAACAGTATTGGCCATTTGCTCAAGGAAGTTATCTACCTCGTGGATATCAAATCCTCTAAATCTAACCTTGAACTGCTGTTGTTGAATATCAAGTGGTGTAGTTTTCATTATATCTCACCTATAATAAACTATTAGACAATCTCATTAAGCTGCTTACGACAAAGGTTCGCAAGAACATCACTCCAAGCAAGACAATAATTGGAGAGAAATCCATACCTCCAAAACTAACGGGCATTAATGCACGAATGCGATATAAAGCAGGTTCTGTAACATTATGGATAAAACGAACAATAGGATTGAAGGGATCTGGATTGACCCAGGACAGTACCGCTCTTGCTATAACAATCCACATGAATAAAAGTAAAACAAGGTCAAGAATCTTTGCAATTGCCAGTAATAAGTATCCAATTACATACATAAATGTAAAAGCCTCTCATTTATTGTAGTTATTAATTTGCTGTCCAAATTTTGACTTTTGACGAGTTCATCAGGTTTGTATCAAGAAAATATATAGAAAATCAAATATATTCTTAAAGACAAGTCAAGATATTTTACGTAAAATCATTGACACATCAGAGGTACAATCGTTACAAAGGTGAAGTATATTGCGCCATACAAGAGCAAGGAGGCAACATGTCTAAAATTAAAAAGAAAATTGGTTTTATTGGTGCCGGAAACATGGGAGAAGCTTTCGTGGGTGCTCTTATCCAGACCGGGATTTTTTCTCCGTCAATGATTTACGCTACTGATATCAGCGAAAAGCGGCTTGATATTCTTAATAAGACTTATGGCATTTCTGTAATGCAAGATAATTTTAAAGTTTTTTCGGAATGCGAAATTATAGTTATTGCAGTAAAACCTCAACATATATATCAGGTCCTTTCACAAATTTCAGAGCATGAAGGCTACCAGATATCAAATCGAAAGATAGTTGTTTCTATTGCAGCAGGAATTCCTTTACGTAAAATTGAAAATTTACTTTACAATTCTCTTGATAACGGGTCTAAAGAAAGATTGCCGATAATAAGAGTAATGCCAAACACACCGGCCCTGGTTTTGGCAGGAATGTCCGGAATCAGCGCCAACAAATATACCAGACCGGAAGATGTGAAAACAATAAAAATAATTCTGGAGGCCATAGGCAAAGTAATTGAATTTAAAGAAGAAGACCTGGATGCAGTGACCGCTCTTTCCGGGTCCGGGCCGGCATATGTTTTTTATATTGCTGAAGCTATGATAGAGGGAGGTATCAAAGTCGGGCTGGAGCCGGATAAAGCCGCCATGCTGACAGTTGCAACTATACAGGGTGCCCTTAAACTCATGGAAGAAAGCAATGAATCGCCTGAAATTTTGCGCCGGAAGGTGACTTCTCCCGGAGGAACTACTGAAGCGGCTTTCAAGATTTTGGAAAAGAATAAAGTAAAACAAAATGTAATAGAGGCTATAAAGGCAGCCGCAATACGCTCAAAAGAGTTAAGCCGGTAATATAGGTGGAAGGTGGAAGGCGTCAGAGAACTTCAGCCTTCTATTTTCAGCCTATCCACCTGAGGAATAACTATGTTTGTTGACACGATAACATATCCAGCAGCTTTTTTTGCAGGACTTCTTTCTTTCTTTTCTCCTTGTATCCTGCCGATTATTCCATCGTATTTTAGTTTTATAACGGGTTTTTCCATAGAAGAGTTGACCACAGACTGTAATGCAGAAATTAGAAGGAAAGTATTTTTAGCTACTGTATCATATGTTTTAGGTTTCTCTTTTATTTTTGTTCTTATGGGAGCTTCAGCGTCATTGCTTGGAAATATCATATACAAGTATAGTAATTTTATAAGAATAACAGGCGGTATTCTAATAATAATATTTGGGATGCATTTAAGCGGCTTAATCCGCATCCGTCATTTTTATCATGACAAACGGATTCACATAGTTAAAAAACCACTGCATTTTCTGGGGCCTTTTATAATTGGTATGGCTTTTGCTGCCGGCTGGAGCCCTTGTATAGGTCCTTTATTAGGCTCAATACTTGTTCTTGCCAGCAATCAGGAGAATGTATGGCAGGGAGTTCTACTTCTTGTAGCATATTCTGCAGGGCTGGCAATGCCTTTTGTTTTAGTGTCTATATTTGTTAATTTTATGCTTAAATTTATCAAAAAAGCATCTAAGGTTTTGAATTATATAAATATTGTTGCAGGTGTTTTGCTTATTTTTGTGGGCCTGTTTCTTATATCAAACAAAATGTATTTATTAACTTTTTTTGGATAAATATCTGGAAACTGGAAATTTGAAATCAGGAAACGCATCTACATCTTTGTATTTTTCCAATTTATAGTTTCAAATTTTACTGCCAAAATACAAGATCAACAAAGTGTAAACTATTTTTGACTTGTCATGAAGGATGCCGAATATACTATGAAAAATATATTTAAATACGCTTGTTTTTTAACAGTAATAATTTTTATTCTATCTACGTTGTCTTTCAGTTTTGCTTCTTCAAAACGCATAAACTGGCTTACATACAAACAAGGGATTGAGCTGAACAAAAAAGAGGGGAAAAAGATATTTTTATACTTTTATGCTGACCGGTGCACTTACTGCAAAAAAATGGAGAAGGAAACGTTCAATGATTATTCAGTTGCTTCCTATATAAATGGCAACTTTATTCCCATAAAGGTAAACTCTGACAGAGAGGTTAAGACAGTGTTGGATTTTGGTGTAAGAGGGTTGCCATCCACCTGGTTTATTGCAGAAAATGGAGAAAGAATTAGCAGCTTGCCTGGTTACATACCACCTAAAAGGTTGCTTAATATTCTTAAATATATAAATACAGATAGTTTTAAAGAGATGGCCTTTAGAAAATTTATGGGAAATATGTAGTTGCCTTACAATGAGTTATGGAAGTTTAGGACCTTGCTTTGAGAACCAGTAAAAATATCTTTTTATCAGACGTATTGCAATAGAGGCTATTACTCCCGCACTCATTACTACTATAAGGACAGGCACCCAGATATATTCATTATATTCTGTTTTTTCAACTGCTTCTAATATGCCGGCAATGCCAAAAAGAAAGACAAGCGACATGAATACAATAACTGTATAACAAGCCTTTTCAGTATCATACCACGGTGCTATTACTTTTCTGAATAATGGATTTTGGTCAAGAGGCATATTACTCCTTTAATTTTTTAGCGAGCCCATAACATACAATTCATTAATAGATCAAGCCGTGGAATTAGATTATGACAAAAAAAAGATTGATGAATAGATGGTTAATTAACATTTTTCTCTTCAGCCTGTTTCTTGGCAATATTTGGGGGTGTGCTTTGCCTGTAAAGAAGCTTTTCATAAAAGATATGTCGGAATCATTTGAAGCGGGCACCATTATTTCTGCAGAAACCGGCAGGCCGGTATCTTATGAGTATCTTATTAATGATCTTGAAGATGTCCAGATAATTTATATCGGAGAAAGGCATAATGACCCCTCACATCACGATATCCAGCTCAGATTAATCAAAGAAATTTTCAAGTCGCATCCATATATTTCTGTAGGCATGGAAACATTTGATCGATCATACCAGCAGATTCTTTATCTTTGGTCTGATGGTGAACTGAATGAAAAAGAATTTATGGAAAAAACGCACTGGTACGCTAACTGGAGGTTTGATTTTGAATTATATAAGGATATTCTGGTTTTTCTAAAAAATAACAAAATAAGAATAGTTGGTCTTAATCTCCCTTTCCATATTCCGCCAAAGATAGCCATTGGCGGAATCGAGACCCTTTCTGACGATGAAAAGAAAAACCTTCCAAAGGAAATAGACGCCTCAAACGCTGGCCACAAAGCCTATTTAGAAAAAATATTCGAAGAACACAAAGTCAAAGGAAGGGAAAAATTTGAGAATTTCTATATGGCCCAATGTGTATGGGAAGAGATAATGGCTGAATCAATTTCACAAAATTTGAAGGGGAAGCCAATGATAGTACTTGTTGGAAATGGTCATATTGTGCATAAATTTGGAATTCCAGACAGAGCATTTCGCCGCACGCAAGCTTCGTTCAAAACTATTTTTCTCGTACCGGCAGGCAGTAGAACTGAAGCCGAACTTTCTTTTGCAGATTATATTTGGGTAACCCCTTCGATTAATAAGCACCATATGGGGCGGAGACCTCACGGTCACAGATAGTGTCTGAACGAAAACTGCTATTTTCCCGAGCACCGGCATCCTTGTAGCAAATCGTGCATTGTGGCTCCCTTACCCGATTCAGCCTTTCTCTTCCTTCTCGTACAATATCCACTATTTCTTGCGTCGTAATATTAGGAACGGGGGCGAAATAACTTCCCCAACTATGCATCACAGCTTCAGGCGGTCACCTTTGCCCGATCTCAAATCACAAAAATATCAAAATAGCCCGCTATTCCATCAACTTTTG
>DAOUSD010000311.1 GCA_030627405.1 Deltaproteobacteria bacterium | reverse complement strand
TTTAGCTTAACAGTCTATTTTTAATACAAAGTTTTTTACCTAATAGCTAACTGCTAACAGCTTATTGCCGGCATCCGTAAATATTGAAAAAGTGTAAACTACAAAATGAAGGATGCCCAAAATCGATAGTTACTATGGCTACGGTGTGGCATTTCCAATTATGACCATTCAAAGTATAGCTGATGCAGTCTCTTGTCTTAAATTGGTGTGATGTAGGTGTATATGATATGAAAATTCTTGATGTTTTGCCTAAAGAAGCAATCCTTTCCGACTTGAAATCACTTGACAAAAAAGGAGTTATTGAAGAGCTGGTAATTCCTCTCGCCGGCATTGCAGGTGTTAATAAGGAGGAAATTGTTCGGGTTCTTATGGAGAGGGAAAGGCTCGGCAGCACCGGCATAGGTGAAGGCATTGGAATTCCTCATGGTAAAATGAAAGATCTTAAATCACTGGTTGTCAGTTTTGGCTTAAGCCGTCAAGGAGTTGATTTCGAGTCTATAGATGGACGACCTGCTCACATCTTTTTTCTTCTTGTAACGCCGGAGAATTCTACTGGTCTTCATTTGAAGTTGCTTGCCCGAATTTCCAGAATTTTAAAAAATGATCCATTTAAGGAGAGGCTGTTAAGTGCCGTTGACGGCGATGAAATTTTTTCCATCATCAAAGAGGAGGATAATGAGTTTTAAAATTGAAAAGATTAAAGATAATTATTATTACAGGGCTTTCGGGTTCCGGTAAGAGTACTGCAATTGCAGCATTTGAGGATGCGGATTTTTATTGTGTAGATAACATGCCGGTTGATCTTCTCCCCAAGTTTCTGGAACTGCTGATAGAGGAACATGCCTCTGAAATTGCAGGGCTTGCCTTTGTAATGGATCTGCGAGAGAGAGGATTTCTTTCCAAATATTCATCTGTTTTCGAATCCATCAGGCAAAAAGGATACAATTTTGAAATACTCTTTCTTGAGGCAGATGAAAAAATATTATTACAGCGTTACAGTCAAACAAGGAGACAGCATCCTTTATCGCAGAGCAAAAGCCTTCTTGATGGGATAAAAGCTGAGAAGGAGCAATTGAAAGACCTTAGAGAAAAAGCCGGCAGAATTATCGATACTTCCCACTGTAATGTTCATGAGCTGAAGTCCATTGTCTTCAATATTGCGCAGAAAAGCAGGAAACTGGTAACAATGAGGATAAATATCCAGTCCTTTGGTTTTAAATATGGCACTCCTCATGGCGCTGATCTTATTATAGATGTTCGTTTTCTTGCAAATCCATATTTTGTACCTGAACTGAAAGATTTGGATGGTGAAGATGAAGGGGTCAAAAAATTTGTTTTGAATAATGAAGAAACTCCTGTATTTCTTGAGAAGTATTTGGATTTGCTTGATTATTTAATGCCTTTATATGAAAAAGAAGGAAAGGCCTATTTAAAGATTGCAGTTGGTTGTACAGGTGGTCGGCATCGCTCCGTTACTATTGCACAGACCATATATGAACATATTGATAAACAAGGTAAACAGGTTGGGATTACACATAGAGATATAAGATTATAAAACCTGAGTTGAGCCACTTTTCCCACTCGACCAACACCCGAGAAGGAGTTTTATGATAGGTATAGTTATAACTGCGCACTGTAATCTTGGAGATGCATTAATAGATGCGGCAGAGTTTATTTTTGGAAAAAGGCCTGAGGCCATGGTATCGGTTTCAATAGATCTGAACGAAAACGCTGAAATTCTCCGAAAAAAAATTTCTGAAGGAATAAAAAGGGTCGATCAGAAAAAAGGTGTATTAATTCTTACAGATATGTTTGGAGGAACTCCTTCTAATTTAAGCTATTCATTTCTTGAAGAAGGACATGTGGAAGTATTATCCGGGGTAAACCTCCCGATTTTGATAAGAGCAGTCAATATTCGAGATGATGAAGACCTGAGCAGTCTTGCGGTAAACCTGGAGGCTTTTGGTAAAAAGAGTATATCTCTGGCAAGTGGAATTTTAAAAGGAAACAAGCGAAGATAAATTTTATTTATTGTAAAACTTCACCACGGAACGGCACGGAGTTTCACTGAGAATTGTAAACAATGAGGCAGCGGTTCACGGCTTGAAACTTGAAATTGGGAAGTAGAAATTTGGGAGAAAGGAATATTATGAGCATTAAATTAGGAATAAACGGTTTTGGAAGGATTGGAAGACTGATATTCAGGGTTGCAATGAATCATCCTGACGTTGAAGTTGTGGCTATTAATGACCTCACTGATTCAGCCACAATGGCTCATCTTCTAAATTATGACTCAGTTCATGGAAATCTTGGTAAAGAAGTTAAAGCAAAAGAGGATTCAATTGAGGTTGACGGCAGGCCTGTTGCTTTTACGTCAATCAGGGATCCTGAGCAACTGAGATGGAAAGAGCTTGATGTTGATATTGTTGCAGAATGTACCGGTCTGTTCGTAGATCACGAAAATGCTTCAAAGCATCTTGCTGCAGGAGCACGAAAGGTTATAATATCCGCTCCTGCCAAAAATCCTGATATTACAATTGTAATAGGTGTAAACTCAAACCAGTATGACCCCAGGCAACATCATATAATATCAAATGCATCGTGTACCACAAATTGTCTTGCGCCGGTTGCCAAGGTGCTTCTTGAGAATTTTGGCATAAAATGCGGGCTAATGACCACCGTACATTCTTATACAGGTGATCAGCGCCTTATCGATTTTCCGCACAAGGACCTTCGAAGGGCAAGGTCTGCAGCTCTAAACATGATTCCAACGACAACCGGTGCTGCAAAAGCAGTATCTCTTGTATTGCCGGAACTGGAAGGCAAGCTGAACGGACTCGCTATTAGAGTTCCCACGCCAAATGTTTCTATTGTTGATTTTGTGGTGACTGTTGAAAAATCAGGAGTTACGGTTTCTGATGTAAATCATGCCCTAAAAAGCGCTTCGGAAGGAGCTCTTTCAGGCATACTTGGATA
>DAOUSD010000132.1 GCA_030627405.1 Deltaproteobacteria bacterium | reverse complement strand
CGCTCACTATCTCTTCCGCAACCTTCAGAGATGTTCGTCGGAACGGATGCCGCAGCCCTGCGTAGCTGAACCGTAAGTCCAAATCGTTCATCTGAAGGAAACTTCTTTGTGATTCTATAGACCTGTAATATAAGACGATGGGCTTTCTCCCATACTTTAAGTTCTCTAAGTTCTCTAAAATCTCTCATTTCCATCCCTTTTCAATGCTAACGGCTAAACGCTAATGGCTAACCGCACAGGTTGAAATTTTGTAATACCTGACTGACCGATATGAAATAGGCGTAATCTATTCTTTAGCGCACCTTTATTAATACAAGCCTGACCATGACAGAATAAAACTCCAGTCGTTAAACGGCTAAGGAGTTACTTTTCGGGAACGAGTATACGAAAATCCGGCCTTGTGTGTCCAGCCAGATTCGGTCTCAGGAACTTTCTGAAAAAGAGCGCATCCCATGCCAAAAGCCGAAAAACTGCCCATACTGCAAAAACTTAATCCGATTCGAGTCGGCCTTACAAAAGATTTGAAACAACTGAGGCCTTATCGTTACAGCGGTCACGCTGTTTTGATAGTAACGCTAAAATACGACTGGCCGGACAAAGATTATGTATTGAGATTTTTGGCACAATAGACAGGGAATCTCGAAAGTTGAACATCACTCTATCGGCAGTGAGCAAGGCAGTCGTCGAGCCCAATCAATTCTAAGCCAGGCAGCTATCGAAAAAGAGCTGATAAAATATTGAAATTTCCCGCAAGCTCCCGCAGTTAGCCTATTTCTTTTATAAAAATAACTCCCGCAGCTTATCCTTGTCGTTTTTGATAATTTCCGGCTTTCCGGAATAAGCGATTTTGCCCAGCTTTATCGAATAAACATGATGGCAAACTTCAAGCACCTCACGCACTTTTTGCTCCACGATAAGAACGGTCACCCCAAATTCATGGTTAATCTTGCGTATGTGGTTCATCATAAATGTTACCAATCTGGGTGAAAGACCAAGGGAAGGTTCATCCATAAGAAGTAGCCTTGGGCTGTTGATCAAGGCTCTTCCCAGTGCGAGCATCTGTTTTTCGCCGCCACTCAATTTTCCCGAGTTCTGCTTTTTTCGTTGCTCAAGTTCAGGAAAAAGCTCCCAAATTTTATTCGGTGAAATGGGGTCAAGTCTACTGTTGACCCTTGCTCAAGATTATTAAGGGTTAAAGGCAGACCTGACCCCATTTCCATGAAATGGGGTCAGGTCTACTGTTGACCCTTGCTCAAGATTATTAAGGGTTAAAGGCAGACCTGACCCCATTTCCATAGTAATAAATCAATTTTGTGAATTTGTTTCATCTCAATCCTCC
This sequence comes from Deltaproteobacteria bacterium, assembly GCA_030627405.1. GTDB lineage: Bacteria > Desulfobacterota > Desulfobacteria > Desulfobacterales > ETH-SRB1 > B13-G4. The sequence goes on along the minus strand of DAOUSD010000132.1, from coordinate 4,551 downwards.
ATGGTTGTAATGTTTCCATTATGCCAAGATACTTGAGAGGCAGGTTTTTTTAACACTTAAATCCGACCTCAGCTCAGTCCAAGCCTATTTCCTCTCCCCCGACAACAATTCCCAGACTCTTTTGAAATCGGAATCGGAAAGGTCAACCGCTCTGGGGCTCATTCATCTCATCAGGCACCTTAAAAAGATCCGCCCCGCCTCTCGGCCTTTTTCCCATGTCCTAAGTTGTATGGTGGATGCCGGCCCCCACCTACGCTGGCATCAGGTCCCTGCTCACTTTGTAATGCATGGGGTTAAGCTGTGAATATTGGCCTTCTAACACGAACTTTCTTGGTCGACGCGATTACGCTAGCTCCGGATTCCAAATCGGGGCTATGGAGATCCAGAACGTCTTGAAGAAGAATCTTTCTCTTAGCCCGTGGTAGGTTTTCCAAACGCAATACCCCCCGATGTGGTTTACTCTCTCTCCAGATCAGTTCCTCAAAATCACCATCTGTTGTGATAATAATTCTCCGGTCCCTTACCGCCCAGCTCAAAATGTCCTCGTCTGCCATTCTCGGATCTTTGTTCACTAACCCTGACTACATCGTGACCAAGTTCCATTTACCAACCCGCTAAGGCCCCACTTGCGTTAACATCCAACAAGAACCTCATAACAGTTATCCCTGAGCTCCAACCCGATCAAAAACATCCTCTTTCGCAACCATATGCTGTGCGTAGAGCAGGACGGCACGTATATCTTCTGGTTCAAGCTCGGAATAGTCTTCCAGAATTTCTTGCTCGGTAACTCCTTTGGCCAACAGTTCCAGTACCGCTTCGACAGATATTCGCAGGCCACGAATGATAGGTTTTCCACAAAGGACATTTTTGTTAAAAGTGATGCGTCTCAGCAAATCTTTCATGTTTTTCCTCCCATACGAGTTGGAAAACCGTTTATGATAAACTTTTATTTAAGATCTTTTTTCTATGCGAGTCCATTTGGTAGCAATTCGTGGCCGAATAGTTACAGGAAGATAAAGTTAAATTGTGTCAACAGTTAAAAGGGCACGCACTTCAGTTTTACAGTTTTAATCAAAGCCTGGAGAAAAAGGGGGACATCCCACATTGAGTTAATTTTTCATTATTCTTTTAACCGCCTTGTGGGTGGATTTCTGGGATACCCTTCACATTTGCAGTTTTAGAACAATCCCCTGTATATAAACTAAAGCAAGCTGTGTAATAAAAGTAATAATATGTCTAAAGCTTTAGAACTTAAGAGCATCCCAAAATTACCGGCTACCCGTTAATAAAGCCATTATTGTTATTTATCTGGGCCTAAAAATCTTTCTCCATTGAAATGGATTATATGTGTTGGCTCTTTAGACACCCAAAAATCGCTTCCTATTTATGCAAATTTCCGCTGATAACCTAATTCTAAACTCTAACCCTTTCTCTAATCCTCACCCTCTGCAGTACAAGGTTATACAGATCAATCTCTTCACCATCAAACAAAAATGTCACAACAAGAGCATACGATTGACTGTCTAATCCTTCCGGATGAGGGAATTGTTCTTTTCCTGCAACCAGAATAGTAAGGTTTGGCTCATCCATGTCATCAGGCATACCATAAAGATACCGCCCACCTGCCATCCCTGAGTAAAATTGGCCCTTGCATTGGCTGGAACTGATGGCAAATCAACATCTTCTCCACTCTCTTTTGCCCGTCGAAAATCCTCTACCTGTTCAGACGTTAGTGCCCTGTATACTTCAAAATACATCTTAGTTGCAATATAATCTTTTCTGCTTAACCTTACCTCTATCCAAATCGAATACCGAACAAACCGCCGTTCTCACTGGCATCTGTCAAGCGGGTCGGCATGATGTATTGCTGCAAATCAAAGTCCTTTGGCAACTCGGCGGGCAGCGCATCTTCATTCATGGTAACAAGGAATACCCAGGGAGAACTGTTGAAGACAGCTCTCCTTACCATTTACTCTCTACCTCTACGTCTTGATCCTTTAATTAGGCGCATTTAAGCCGCATACCTAAGCACTTCTATCTCTGCCGCAACGTCTGCATTCTCAAGGCTTTTTTCCACACGCTCCAATACAGGATCATCTAGTAAGTATTCCCTGCAACCATCACACTGCAAGACGGGTACCTTCTTCAAAATAACAATGCTTGCTTCAGTTAATTTGAAGGGCAGATCTGTGATCATAGATCTCATTGTAGATCCACACACATGACATTTCATGGTGATCGCCTCCTCGTTTTGAAATCTTCCTCCCATTCCTGTGGGCTTGGATAATAGGCGGTAATGATTCGTGCGTTATCGTCTTCCACGTCAACGGCAAACAGCACATGGAATATGCGATTTTGATAACGGGAATAGACAAGATAGCTTGGCAGATATTTATCCTTGGGGTACTGCTCTATAATCTCATAGTCAGTAATGGAATCAAGGATCATATTTCGAGAAATGAATCTACCTTTCAACCGCATATTCACATGATAAGTCCACTGAATTCTGCGGTACACCACACAATGCCGTATAAATTCTATAGGATTGTCTGGAAGTACATTGCCGGAGACCATTGATCTTCCTTTCAGCAATCCATGCTTTCAGTGTTCAAGTATTGAAAGAACTCGCCTAAAAGTTGGTATGAGAGCCATTTTTTTAAGCCTGAAGTCCCGAACTATTGGGTGGCGAAGGCCAATACCGAACTAAATAATCCTTACATTCCATAAATTCATATATTATTTTCAGTTTATGAATTTAGGAATCAAATATCAAGATAAAATTGCAACAACCGATTAATGAAAGGCTCTTACATCCTCGAATCGCTTCAAGGCCAAAGCCGGAAGAACGACTCCGGCCTATCGTGGATAAAGAAATAATTGGTGTGGCATTGGATACAACTTTCATACATGTTACTTTTAAATAATATGCGTGGTGGTTTTAGCGCTGTTAATCATTTCATCAATAAGCGCTTCATCGTAATCAAAGATTGGCTCATTTTCCGCTTAAAGCTTCCGGATAAATTCCAGGCGGGTATATCCAGCAAGTTCAGCGGCTTTCCCCAGGCTTAATACCATTATCGGGATCTCCTTGCTCAGGATCATAAACATAACCACAAACAGTGCATACATATTTATCTATTTTGCGTATTCTTTGCTCAAAAATTTTTTATTAGACCAACAACTCTGTTTTCGATTTCATCCCTGATATTACGCATAAAATCAATTGGTTTTCCTGTTGGATCAGGCAGATTCCAGTTCTCTGTTTTAACCCCGGACATAAAAGCACATTCCTCACCGCAACCCATAGTAATAACAATATCCGGCTTAACTTCAGCAACAGCCTTTTTAATTGATTCGGGTTTACGGAAGGCCATATCCAGCCCTTTTTCGCTCATAGCCTCAACCATCAATGGATTAATCATTTTTGCAGGACTGCTTCCTCCGCTTATAACTTCAAATTTATCTCCCGCAAGGTGCTGGGCGAAAGCGCCGGCTATCTGACTGCGGCAGGCGTTTTCCCGGCAGGCGAACATAATTTTTTTCCTTCCAAGAAAAGGAGTTATAAGCTGGTTTGCTTTTTCTTTTACATCATTTAGGACAGAAGGATGTTTTTTCATATCTCCTGAATTCTCAATCTGTCTGTATGTCAGGCTTCCCTCTAAACTTGCACCTATCGCATCAAAAAAATATTTAATTGTAAGATGAAGTCCATTAAATAGATTTTTTCCTTTTGTTGCTCCAAGAGAAAGAAGAAATCCGCGCCGCCATTTCCGGTTTGGGTCATTCAATTTTAAGCTGTATTTTCTTGCCCATAAAGCCTGGCTTCTGTCAATTAGAGCTTTTAGTTGAGCGGGAACGCTGTAAAAGAATATGGGTGTGGCGGCAACAATAATATCAGCCCTACGTAGCAAAGGATAAATTTCAGAGTTCATGTCATCATCAAGCGGACAGAAACCTTCCTTTTCACAGACAGAACATTCTATACAGGGCATAATTTTTTTCTCATCTGCTTTAATAACTTTTATCTGCGCTCCTGATTTTTCTAGTTCATTCATGAAAGCAGAAAGCAGATAACTTGTATTGCCGTTTTTTCGAGGGCTTCCCTGTAATCCAAGCGCCAGCATGATGTTTTTTAACCGATTCTCTTGTCAACACCTTCAGATTTACAATCAGGTGTGTAACAGGTGGTGTCCAGAAATTCGCATTTTTTTTTGCATGAAGGGCATTGTTCGGGCGGAGTTTCAGCTTCTAATGAATATCCGCAATTACTGCATTTCCAGCTTGGCATGGCGATTACCTCATCAGTAAGTTTTTTTGTAATTTCAGGTGGAAATTTAATAAAATAACTTTGGAGCTTCAGCAAGAGACAGGGCAACAAATTTTATTTGCATATATATTGCTTTTCGCTTAATATTTTCAGTAAAAATATTTATAATCAGAAATTTGAAAACTCGAATATGAGATTAACCTGAGGCAGCGGACAATTAAATTTAAGAACGTCTGAAACTCGCGCATAAGTGAGCCTAAAGAAAAAAGAGTATTAATATCACT
>DAOUSD010000308.1 GCA_030627405.1 Deltaproteobacteria bacterium | reverse complement strand
TATTAGCCGCAACACTCAGGGTGTAAAACTCATCAATATGGCTAACGGTGAGAAAGTTGTGGGTGCTGTCGGACTAATTGAAAAAGAAGAGTAAAATATCATTATGAAAAATAAAATACATATAGATTCAACCAGGATAGGTGTCGTTGGGGCCGGAAGCTGGGGTACAGCTATTGCAAATCATCTTGGCCTGAAAGGTTTTAAAGTTGATTTATGGGTATTTGAAAAGGAAGTTAAAGACCAGATTGAAAAATATAGAGAAAACAAAATTTTTCTTCCGGGTTTTACTCTTTCTTCCAATATATTTCCATCAAATGATCTGTTCTCTGTTGCCTCAGATAAAGACTTGCTAATAATTGTTGTTCCTTCGCATCTTATGCGGGAAACGGTCAGCAGAATTACAGGAATTTCAAAAAATACAATTATACTATCAGCCTCCAAGGGGATTGAAAACAAAACTCATTTGACAATGTCCGGCGTACTGAAAGAAGCTCTTCCTGAAATCTCAGACGACAAAATAGCGGTTATCTCCGGGCCCAGCTTTGCCAAAGAAGTCGCAAATAAGGTGCCGACTCTGGTCACTGTAGCCTCAAAAGACAAAAATGTTGCTGAGTTTGTGCAGCATGTTTTTTCTACGCCGTACTTCAGAGCATATACGACCGACGATTTAATTGGAGTTGAACTGGGCGGTTCTGTAAAAAATGTTATTGCTATAGCCGCCGGAATAATAGATGGACTGTCTTTTGGATTAAATACAAGGGCGGCTCTTATAACAAGAGGCCTGGCAGAAATCAGGCGGCTTGGATTAAAGCTGGGCGCAAATCCAAATACTTTTGCAGGGCTTGCAGGTATTGGTGATTTAATTCTCACCTGCACTGGAGATCTAAGCCGTAATCACACGGTGGGCAAAAAAATTGGAGAAGGAAAAAAGTTAAATGAAATTCTTTCTGAAATGCGCATGGTTGCAGAAGGAGTAAAAACAGCCAAATCCATTTATAACTTGTCCGAAAAAATAGGTGTTGAAATGCCTATCTGTCAGGAAATTTATCATATTCTTTATAACGATGTCTCACCTGAAGAGGCCGCACGCAAGTTGATGAGCCGCGATCTTAAACGGGAAATAGATGAATAATAAAGAAAAATGCCCTCCCTGCTTTGGTGTACTTGATTCTGTTTTTCCAAAAAAAGAGAATGGACTTAGAGTTAGTCCGGAATCCTGTATTCCGTGTTCCCATAAAACAGAGTGCTTAAAATCAGCAATGCATGGACCTGGTGGATTAAAAGTTAAAGATGAATTTATTGACAGAGCATATGAGTCCAAAATGATAGGCTTTCTGGAAAGATGGTCCAAAAAGAAAGACATCAATCGCAGGCTTAAAAAGGCTGAAGGCTGAAGGAACTGATTTATATGAAATCTATTAAAGATACGGCAATTTCAGGCAAGAAAATTCTGATCAGGGTTGACTTTAACGTCCCAATGGATGAGCATCAGAATATTGTTGATGATACACGCATACGTGCTGTCCTGCCTACTTTGAAATATGCGTTGGACCATAATGCTATATTGATTATAGCTTCTCATATGGGCAGGCCAATGGGTAAGGTCGTGCCTGAACTCAGCCTTGCTCCTGTTGCCAAGCGTCTTGCCAGGCGTCTTGATAAAGAAGTCATAATGGCTACTGACTGTATTGGTCCTGATGTAGAGAAAGTTGTATCAAAAATGAATACAGGCGATATTTTACTTCTTGAAAATCTGCGCTTTTACCCTCAAGAACAAAACAATGATGATGGATTTGCAAAAAAACTGGCTAAGCTCTGCGATGTTTATGTTAATGATGCTTTTGCTGTATCTCACCGTTCCAATGCTTCTGTTGTGGCGATAACTAAATATGCACCTTTATCTGTTGCAGGTTTTTTACTTCAAAAAGAGCTTGATTATTTCAAAAAAGCAATGGCAGATCCCAAACGTCCCCTTGTTGCTATTATAGGAGGTTTAAAGGTGTCGAGCAAGCTTGGAGCTTTAGAAAACATGCTTAAACATGTTGACAAAATTATAATCGGAGGAGCCATGGCCAATACTTTTCTAAAAAGTACGGGTTGCAGTATCGGCAAGTCAAAGGTCGAAAAAAAGCTTGTTGATGTAGCCGGAGCAATAATAAAAAAAGCAGCAGAGAATGGAATAAAATTTTACCTCCCCGTTGATGCAAAAGTAGCCAATCGATTTGATTCAAAAGCTGATGTAAAGGTTGTGCCTATACAGGAGATACCTTCCGAGTGGATGGCACTGGATATAGGTCCTGCAACTTCTCTGCTTTATTCTGAAGTTCTGCAAGATGCAAAAACAATAATCTGGAATGGCCCAATGGGTGTTTTTGAAATGGATGCTTTCAGCAGGGGAACAATTGAGATGGCAAACAATGTGGCTGAATCTTATGCAATGACAATTGTCGGAGGCGGCGATACAGATGTTGTTTTACACAAGATCGGCATAAGTGATATGATAACATATATTTCAACAGGCGGAGGCGCTTTTTTAACGTTACTTGAAGGCAAGCCATTACCTGCCGTAGTCGCTCTCAATTAGTGTCTGTCCGAAAAATATTTTTTCCAATACCGGCAATAGTTTCAGCTTATTTACCGGTGTGAAGATTTGTGAAAAAGCTATTAGCCATTAGCCCCGCGAATCCGCGGGGCTGAATGTGTTATCTGTTTAATTAAAGCTGTTAGCCATTAGCGGTTAGCGGTTAGCTCTTGGCTAAAGGCTAACTGCTAAAAATTTTCGATTTGAGAATAGTATCCAACCGACTATAATTTCAGGCCTTTTGAGTTTCCGTTCAGGCACTAGTTACAAGTAATATATAAAATTTATGCCTCTTAAACCTTCTACGAGCAAATATATAATTCTGTTTCTTGCCGCTGTATGTGTCTTTGCTTTGGTCGGATACATATACAGAGAACCTTTATTAAAATATATTACTCAATATTACCATTTTCTTACCGATAAAGAAAAAATCGAAAGCTTTATAACCTC
>DAOUSD010000067.1 GCA_030627405.1 Deltaproteobacteria bacterium | reverse complement strand
TCTCAATTATATACAGGATGAAACATATAGAGAACTTAATCAACAGGTCAATGAGGTAAAGAGGATGTTGAACAGTTTTATCCAAAAGCTAACCGCTAATGGCTAAAAGCTAACCGCACAGGTCGAAGTATTTTAATGCAAAATCAAAACGTTAACTTTTCCAGTAAGACAATCTTATCTGCCTTGCAATACCTTCTAAAATTATCGATATGATGGTTCATAAGCACGGTTTTCCCTTTGGATTCCATTTTCGGAATACGCAACAATGCGCAACTAATGAATAAAATATGTTGCGCTATCTTGCTCAATATCGTATGCCTAAATCCTGCAATTTTAGCTTTTTGCAAACGTCTCATTTAGACGAGGGATTCGCATGCTTTCTTTTACCCCAAGCCAAAAAATAGAAAACAGGCTGAAAATTCTCCAAGGGTTATTAGCTGAAAAATATAAAGACCTGGAGGCGTTAACTTCTGATGAGACGAAATATATTCATCGTTGTGCCTTTATCAGTAATATCGGAGCCTCAACCAGAATAGAAAACGCTGTCCTAACAGACCGGGAAATCGAATGGATCGATACCCGTTTGAATGAACATGGTAGGGCAACCGCTTTTGAGGAGAAGAAATCTTTTATTCTGGACAAGCTTTCAAAGGATAGAGAACGAAGTCTTGAAGAGGTGGTTGGTTGCCGACAAGTGCTGACAACTGTTTATTTGCAAGCCGATGAACTTTTCCCTCTATCAGAAGTTACTATTCGTGGACTTCATCATGATTTACTCAGGTACTATGCTAAAGCATCGGGTTATGCAGGAGGATACAAGACAGCACCGAACAGAGTTGTTTCTATCAATCACGAAACCGGAGAGGAACGTGTGGTCTTAGAACCCTCTCCCCCCGGCATTATAACAGCGACTGCAATGTCAGAGCTGACTGACTGGTATAATACCGCAATCCAGGAGTATCCGTGGCCAATATTAGTTGCCACGGAATTTATATTTCGTTTCCTGGCCATCCACCCATTCCAGGATGGGAATGGACGACTGGGGCGGGCGCTTTTTATTTTGGCTTTATTCCACTCCGGCGATAAATATCTGACGAGTATTACACCCTACATTGCTATTGATCGACACATTGAGCAAAACCATACTCTTTATTATTCCATCCTTCACCAATGTTCGGAAGGCAAGTTTAAAGCAGACCCCACACAATACAAATTAGAGCCCTTAGCCTGGTTTTTCCTCAATATTCTGGAATCTTCTTTAGCCGATATTGAAATTTACCGTAAGCGGTATAACAACCTGCAAAAGCTTTCGGAATCAGCATCGACTGTTTTGAACTGTTTTAGGTCCAGCCCGGGAAAACGCTTGAAGGTTGGTGATATCGTAGAAAAAACAGGCCTTCCTCGCCGGACTATACAATATGCTCTTAAGACACTTACAAAACAAGAATTACTCCAGTTACTGGGGCGAGGTGCCGGAAGCCGATATCAACTTGTGTTTTGAGATAATAAGGACAAGTAAAGAATCTTGATGCATCGAGAAAACGGCCGGTGCATGCAGTACATTTTGACAAAGGCGAATTTTTAAAGAGGTTAAACTCATGAGTACAAAATCAACGATAGAATGGACGGAACAGACCTGGAATCCTGCAACCGGCTGCACAAAGGTGTCGCCGGGATGCCTGAATTGCTATGCAGAGGCCATGGCGCGCCGTTTAAAAGGAATAGTCGCCAAAGGTTATGTCGAGATTCATAAGGATGACGAATTCCTTATCCTTAAAAAAACGGCCATTGACGAGCTTAAGAATGCGCTGGGAGTGCAATAAAATTGTGATATGAAATACAATCTGCATGAGAATTGTCTGATTCATGATTTGTGCGGTTGGCAAGGCATCTACACTTTTTGTTAGCCGAAATAATATCCAACATTTTGTGTTTGCAAAACTCCAATAAGTTTCTATTCTGATTTTTTCACCCTTCGCATTGCCCACAAAAATATGTAAAAATTAGTATCGTTCAAAAGTGTTTACATGGGGATTTTTTATGATTTCTTCATTGCTCAAATACAACTGTTGTTAATGTCTACGGCACAGCAGAAAAGTTTCCTGTGCGAGAATGGGCCCCCAAGAAGCTCGTCGGAGCACAGGGGACTTTTCTGCGGTAAATCAGTAACATATAGCTTCTTAATGGCCGTATTCACATAACAAATAGGCGTTTTATTTGATTGGATTACGGATTATTACATATATGACTGAAGTCAAATAGAAGTCCCAAAAAAGAGAACGTGACTGAACCGTTAAGAGTGAATATTCTTAAATGTAAACACTTTTGAACGTTACCAACCTTTTAGGGTCGCTCGGGCGGAGCCCGAGGTTTAATTAAAAACAATCAGTAAGGAGATATAGTGACTAAACCGCTATTTGTTGTTGAATCACCAACAAAGATAAAAACCATAAAAAAATATATGGGCTCGCGATACAACGTTGTTGCTACCGTTGGGCACATAAAGGACCTCCCTGCAAAAGAGATTGGAATAAATATAGAAAAAAACTTTGAGCCTAAATACATTGTTATTCCAGGAAAACAGAAAATTATAAACTCCTTAAAAAAAGCCGCAGGTGATGCAACAGACATTTATTTGGCGTCTGACCCTGACAGGGAAGGAGAGGCTATTGCATGGCACACCGCAGAAGTTCTCAAGAAAAAAGGAAGAAAATTTTACAGAGTACTTATTCATGAGCTTACCCAAAAAGCTATTATTGAAGCAATTGCAGCGTCTGAAGATCTTCATAAGAAAAAATACGAGGCTCAGCAGGCACGAAGAATTCTTGACAGACTGGTTGGATACCAGACATCTCCATTGCTGTGGCGCAAAGTAAAAAACGGCCTCAGTGCGGGGCGTGTACAATCAGTTGCAGTACGTATAATATGTGAAAGAGAAAGAGCTATTCAGGCATTTGAATCGGAAGAATACTGGTCTATAACTGCCCTTCTCGAAAGCAGCACACCTCCACATTTTAAGGCAAAACTTGTAAAAAAGAATGGAAAAAAGATCAAAATTCCTGACGAAAAGACATCTCTCGCCATCCTGAATGAACTTTCAGAAAATAAATTTATTGTAAAAAAAGTTCAAAAAAAAATTACAAAAAAAAATCCTCTCCCCCCTTTTATAACAAGCAAACTTCAACAGGAAGCAATCAGAAAGCTTAAATTCTCTGCAAAAAAAACCATGGTCGTGGCACAACAACTTTACGAAGGTATTGGCATCGGAACAGGTGGAGCTGAAGGGCTTATCACTTATATGCGTACCGATTCCACCAGAATTGCAAAAGAAGCTGCAGAAGAAGCACTTGTGCTGATTCGAGAAAAATTCGGTGAAAAATTTGCTCTTGATAAGCCAAGATTTTTCAAGAATCTGAAGAAAGCTCAAGATGCTCACGAGGCTATCAGACCAACATCGGTTTTCAACACTCCTGAAAAATTAGCCCCTTATCTATCCAAGGACCAGATGTCTCTGTACCGTCTTATCTGGCAGCGTTTTATTGCGTCGCAGATGCAACAAGCTCTGATAAATAAAAATACAATCTCTATTACAGCCGGGCTCTATTTGTTTACAGCAAGCGGATCATCTGTTAAATTCCCAGGCTTTATGGCTGTTTACATGTCTGTGGATGAAGAAATAGAAAGCGAAAAAGAAAAAATCAATCTTCCTGAATTATCTGAAGGAGTAGAATTAAAGGTCAATAAATTAGATCCTAAACAGCACTTTACCATGCCGCCGCCAAGATTTTCAGAGGCTTCACTTGTAAAAGAGCTTGAAGAAAACGGAATCGGCCGTCCCAGCACCTATGCTTCAATATTATCTACAATCAAGGAAAAGGGATATGTTGATTTTCTAAAAGGATACTTCAAGCCAAGCGAACTTGGATTTATTGTTAATGACCTTCTTGTTAAAAGCTTCCCAGACATATTTGATGTTGATTTTACAGCTAAAATGGAAGAAGATCTTGACCGTATAGAAACTTCAGGAACAGATTCTCTAGAAATTCTCACCCGTTTCTACGGCCCCTTTAAAAAAGAACTGGATGCAGCCGCAGAAAGTATGCTCAGCATACGCGGCGTGGGCATACCTACAGATCTTTCCTGCCCTGTATGCAAAAAACAACTAAACATCAAAGTCGGCAAAAACGGTCACTATATTGCCTGCAGCGGATACCCGGAATGCAGGTATACAAGAAACTATACCCGAGATGAAAAAGGCAAAGTTCACCCAATCGAACTACCTAAAGATGAAATATCAGATATAGTTTGTGAAAAATGTAAAAAACCGATGGTGTTAAAGCAGGGCAAATACGGCCAATTCTTAGCATGCAGCGGGTATCCGGCGTGCAAAAATACTAAATCTATAAATTCAAACCAACCGGATAAAAGTACAGGTGTAAAGTGCCCGGAAAAAGGCTGCACCGGCGAAATTGTTGAAAGACGGTCAAAAAGGGGGAAAATCTTTTATAGCTGCAACCGTTATCCTGACTGCACATTTGCTCTCTGGGACAAACCTGTAGCAGAAAATTGTCCGGATTGCGGCGCTGAATTTTTAGTAGAAAAATCCACTAAAAAACAAGGTACTTTTCTATTGTGCCTTAATAAGGACTGTGGATACAAAAAGATCCTATAACTCTAATTGCGAATTTTTCCCTTTGATTTCTACTATTACACAACAAAACCAAGGAGCAAAAGCAGTCTTTTGTTTCCTGTCACCTCGGCGGAATGGGAGGAACATCAAAACCCTGAGTTCTTTGAGGACGTAGACAGTAACTGCACCCCAAGATTTTAAAAATCTATTTTAACATCAATAGCTCATATCTGTTTTATTCCAGGAACTTCAGTTTAAACGAATGATATAAAGAAAAATTTTTAACATGCTGAAAAAGTGGAACTTTAGTACAGCCGAATTTGGTTCTATAAGAAAAATTGTTCAGGTAATTTTTCTTATCACTGTTATTTTAATTGGTTACAGGTTTTACACTTTTACCGTACAACTTGAAGCCGGGATTATTCCGGACATTGACAGACCGCCGGGAATTGAAGGCTTTCTGCCGATTAGTGCGCTTATCAGTCTGAAATATTATTTTCAAACAGGAATCATAAATGACGTTCACCCTTCGGGACTTTTAATCTTTCTGTTTATCTCTGCTATTTCCATCCTGATAAAAAAAAGTTTCTGCAGTTATGTATGTCCGATCGGTTTTTTATCCGAAATACTGACCAAAATTCATCTGAAGATTTTTAAGAAGGGGTTGCGGGTAAACATGTTTATTGATTATCCACTTCGTCTTATCAAATACTGCCTGCTTGTTTTCTTTGTTTATACAATTTTTTTTAAAATGAACGGGTTTGCGATCAAGCAGTTTCTCTACAGTTCATATAATATTATTGCTGACATTAAAATGCTCATGTTTTTTACTGATATTTCCATGACGGCAGCGATCATTATCATCTCACTTATTATTCTTTCTGTTTTCATCAGAAACTTCTGGTGCAGATATTTATGCCCCTATGGTGCTTTCCTTGGATTTTTGAGCTTTTTTAGTCTTTTTAAAATAAGACGTGATGAGGAAGCCTGCGTATCATGCAAAAAATGTGACGAGGTCTGTCCATCGTCCATCAATGTCAGTAAAAGCAAAAATATCATATCCGATGAATGTTTTGCCTGTGGAAAATGTATTGATGCCTGTCCTTCAAAGGGAACGCTTTCTCTTTCTTTGCCAGGCAAGAAATTCAGATTAAAACCTGTTATTGTCTGTATTATTGTCGTTTTTATATTTTCCGGCGGATCTTTTCTGGCCCGGTATACCGGAAACTGGCAAAATAATATCTCCAAAAAAGACTATATGAATTATATGATTGAAAACGGCCTTGTTAATATTCCCTAAAATGAGCGATTAGCCATTAGCTTTTAGCTATTAGTCAAACTATATCAAGATGTTATTAAATAATAATATTTCACCCGAAGGGTGATTAATAAATAATTATACAAATGCATATTTCATAAGAGCTAACGGCTAATTGCTAACAGCTAATCGCTTAACTTAGGTATTAACAAACGACGATGGAATTTATGCAGAAGGGTTGTGGGCTCTACATAGGAAATTTACAAAACAGCATTCTGTAACGATAGTTGCCCCTGACCGGGAACGGAGCGCTGTGGGTCACGCTATAACTCTGCACGAACCGTTACGGACAGCGGGAATCTCGTTCAACAAAGGATGCATCGGACATGCCGTAAACGGCACACCTGCTGATTGTATCAAGCTTGGCATGCTTGAAATACTTGACTCACGTCCCGATATTGTGATTTCAGGGATTAATCCCGGCGCAAATGTTGGAATTAATGTCAATTACTCCGGAACTGTTGCAGCCGCCAAAGAAGCATCTATTTACGGAGTACCTTCAATAGCTGTCTCAATAGGAAGCCATGAAACAGATAACTATAATGACGCTGCTTTATTTGTGGAGATTCTGACAAAAGATATATTAGAAAAAGGGCTGCCTTTTGGAACATTTTTGAATGTAAATATTCCGGACCTTCCTTTAAAAAAGATTGAAGGGGTACGTATTTGCAAGCATGGTACCGGGTTACACTCAGAATATCTAGTTAAAAGGGTTGATCCCAGAAATCGTACATATTACTGGCAGGGATGCGATCTGCAAAGCTCCACTGATGACTCGGATACGGATGATGCTTTCCTGCGCCGGAATTACATATCAATAACCCCGATTAAATGCGATATGACAGATTATGGCGTACTCGAAGAACTTAAAGGGTGGAAAATAAATAAAAAAGTCGTGTAGCCAACTAATCGACAACTCGACCGATATCAAAGGTCTCAAAGCAATCAAGCGGTGTATTTAATGAAAAAACAATTTATCAATTCAATTAAGACAGGCGATATTGTCGATGACATATTTGTGGTGTCTGAAAAAAATCTGGCGCAGAAAAAAGACGGAAATAATTTCTTAAATGTTTCCTTCTCAGACAAAACAGGCATCATAAAAGGTGTTGTGTGGAATAATGTCGACCAAATAACAGCAAAAATATCCGCCGGCGACTTTGCTCGTGTCAAGGGAACTGCTACAGAATACAGGGGATCTCTTCAACTGGTCATTAAAAATATAGAAGCGTGTTCAGCAGACTCAATTGATCCTTCAGACTTTCTGCCTGAATCCAAATTTAACAGAGATGCCATGTTTGAGCGCCTGTTAAAATTAACTAAAACCATTGAAACCTTGTATTTAAAAAATCTTCTTGAGGCTTTCTGGAATGATGATGAATTTGTTTT
>DAOUSD010000281.1 GCA_030627405.1 Deltaproteobacteria bacterium | reverse complement strand
CTAAAATATCTATTTCGGACTACCTTGGCACTATCAAGGGTCGAACAGCTATTCGGGTGCTGAACACATATCGGCATCTGAGAGAAAAACCCTATTGGGGTAATCATTTTTGGTCCAAGGGTTACTGTGTGGATACAGTAGGCTTGGATGCAGAAATGATTCGCAAATATGTGAAGTACCAGGAAGCAAAAGAACGCCGAGAAGAACAAGTTCAGAAGAAATTATTCTAACTACGATTAGGGGCAACTCAACCTTGGCCCCTCTGGGGTCAAGGCATTGTATCCCCTTCCAGGGGTTTCCAAAGCCGGCCCCTCTGGGGTCGGATTTTTACTTCAAAGCCCACACGGCAACACCCCATGTTTCTTAAGATCAAACGAACCGCAACAAAGAACATTGAAAAGGAAGCAGCATATTTTGCCTTACAAAACTTTTCACAGCGCAAGCCTCAGCGATTTGAAGCTAAAACAAGGATTTTGAGATTCATTTGTCTCACCCAATTGGTTTCAGGTTGTGCTCTGTCAGAACTTGGATAGGCAGCTATTCAAATTTTGCTATGTAGGATCAAGCGCTGGACAGGGGTCAGATAAGCAAAGGGTGGAAGAACTTGCTTACCCTTATTTTTTTGGTACACAAAAAGACGCGAAAAGTCAAGCTAAATCAGAGTATTTGTTTTATATTTTTTAGTTAGTTAGCTCCTAATGCTCTAAAACCAGACCGGTGTGTAACGAAGTGTTACAGTTTTGCCAAAAACAAGGAGAAAAAGGGGCAGCTTCAGGGAGGCAGCTTCACGTACATTAGTTTATAAGTTGCTGTTAAGCTTTTAACGAGTAATTGTGGCGTATAATCAATTGCTCTCCGCGTTTAACCGCTAAACTGACTGCGGGTTGCGAAATCTTCAGAAACAGAGCAAACTGCGAGCCGCAACCGTCTTTTTATATTTCCCGACGGCCAATACCTGCTCAGGTTTTAAGTCCAATAATTCTGCAACTCGTCCAAGTACGTTTTCAAAGTTAAACCCATTTGATTTAAAATGATATTTGCGCTCAAAGTTTTCCTTAGCTTGGGCGAGTTACCTGCGGATAGTTGCAACCTTAGGCGTTGGGGACAAGCCTCGTCTGGCTTGGAACAATCCTGAAAACGTTCCTTACTCAGGTTTTGAATACCAGCAAAGTTTTGCTATATAAGGCCTGAAAGAAATCTGTCGACGGATACCACTCGAATTTTATTTATAAATCTGTCAATTCCGCTTCAGCTAAAACCGGTAACTCTGTTTCTAAAATCGTTGCTGATTATTTTGCGCTCATTGACAAGAAGTTATCAGGTAGGCAAAGAGAAATTTCTCCCCTAACACGTTCTCTGAGGGGGTCACTCAAAAAAGGAAAGGTGTCAGAAGAACTTATTAAAATGACCCAAGCCATTAAAATCAAGTACATCTAAGCCTTTTGTTACTTTTAGCAAAACTGAGGAAATCTGTAATGTTTAGAATAAAACGTGACCAACTGTCAGGAGAGCGCCACAGCATTGAAGTATAATTCCAAAGGACTTTGGGGCGTAAAAAATGTGTTTTGTAAAATATCTGGAAGAGTTCTTCCATGCGTTCCTTTGTCATCCCATTTGGAATAAACTGGAAGTGCATGCAGTCCATTTTTTCCCAGTCTTCATTAAATTCTCCAAGTTCATGTATATTTTCGTAAACCGGCGCTCCAGGGAAAGGAGTAAACTTCGCCATGTTAAAATCATCTATGGGAAGCGAAAAGACATAATCCATTGTTTTTTTAATGCTGTCCTCTGTCTCGCCCGGCAATCCTATCATTAAAAGCCCCTTAGTACGTATCCCCACCTTTTTTATCAAACGTATTTTTTCTGCCAAAAGGTTCAAATTCACATTTCGACGGTGTTGTGCCAGAAGATCCTCATCGCCTGTTTCGATACCAAGACTAATCATCCAGCAGCCAGCGGCCTTTAAACGGCTAAGAAGATCCAAATCTATATGCTCTGCCCTGACAACGCAATTAAAAGTCATTCCCAATGGCCGATCAATCAGCATTCGAGCAAAGTCTTCAATTCTCTGCCTGTTGAAAGTAAACTGATCATCATAAAAAATAAGATGGCGTATGCCGAAACGCTTCTTAAGATATCTCAGATGCTCGTACATATACTCTGCCGAGTTATACCGGAAACTGCGGCGGGGAACACCGACCTGTCACAATAACTGCAGGCATATGGACAACCGCGGCTTGATATGCAGCTTGAGTTTGGAGCCTTGGGATAGTTGAAAATGAGCAGTTTATATATATCAGGATATCCTGCAAGCTTCTCATAAGCAGGAAATGGAAGAGTATCAAGGTCGATTGCCTTACTTCTGTAACCAGTAAAACAAATCTCTCCATTCGCATCACGGTAAACTAATCCCTGCACTGAATGAGCTTCTTCATTACCTTTCTCAACAAGCTCAGTAAGGGTCTGCTCACCTTCACCGACTACAACAAAATCAATTACTGTAAATTTTTCAAGTACTCTATCTTTAAGGGCTGAAACATGGGGCCCGCCGAATACAATACTTATGTCGGGTAGTATACTTCTGGCAAGCTCAGCAATTCGGACACCATCAAGAAAGCTGGAAGTTGTACAGCTCAGGCCGATAAAGGATGGCTTTAATGTAATCAAATAATCACGGATAAAATTGTCTGAGTCAGGCCTGGCGTAGCAGTCAATAATATCAGCATTAATGCCCTCTCTTCCCAGATAGGCAGCGATACTTGCCAACCCAAGAGGAGGGACTATGTTTGCCAGCCTGGAAATATCTCTGCCGGCAGCTTCCTTTTGGTAGCCCAGTGGATGCACCAGAAGAATATTTTTTTGATTAAGTTTTGTCATCTTTAACCGTTCTGCTTCTGATTATATATTTTCTATCTCTTTTTATACCTAAGTTGCATAATTTAAATCATAATACCACACTGAATCTTTTTCAATTGTTATCAACATATGTTATTCAATATTTCTTGTCTATATTATTAATACAGAAATTTAATCGACAGATCTGAATTAACAAATTTGTATTGCCCCACGCTTCCTCGCTCGTTGGAGCTGAAGAAAGCCATGTACGAACTCACAGCCCAAAAGATAGTAACCCAGATGATGAACCGAATGGTAAAAGTGGTTCTGACATCACAGAATAAGTAATCCAACCCATCCCAAGTAACAGTTTAGAAAAAATATGTTGTTCAAAAAGAACTGCAAAATTTTAGCACTAAACTTATTCGCTTGACGCACAATAATCAATTTTCTATTATGGGGAAAATGGGGTCAAGTCTACTATGGGGAAAATGGGGTCAAGTCTACTATTGACCCATGTCAGATAAAATGTTATATATTACAATATGTCACGTCCACTTAGAATAGAATATCCAGGAGCATGGTATCATATTAT
>DAOUSD010000007.1 GCA_030627405.1 Deltaproteobacteria bacterium | reverse complement strand
GGAACAGGTTTGAAATGAAAAGCCATTTCCAGGATACGAATTTATGATATACAGGATCTGCATTAATTCTTTTTTATATAATCAAGTCAATCCTGTAATCCTGTCTGAAATATTTATCATTTCTTGGGAGATGAGAGTAACTGCACCCTAATAAATTAAAGGTGGTACTAATAATGAAAAAAGGCTGGTATTTTGGTCTTGTCATTTTGATTTGTCTTCTTGCATTTGGGATGGGGAATATGGGAGAAAGGGATGTCATTGATATCCCTGAGCCTGAAAAAAACTATGCTGCTACACTTGTGGACCAGAGTGATATTTCGATGGACCTTGAAAAGTTTTCATTTGAAGGTCAGACCTATTTTATCGGTAAATTGGGCAGGGCGGAGATATCAATTGATTTTGACAAGATAGACTCGGTTTTATTTATTTTACAGGATGATCAGGTTAAGGCCAAGGTAAATTTAAAGGACGGAAAAGCTCTTGAGATCCTGGTAGATAAGGGCAAAAATTGCTATGGTATATCTTCTTTCGGAAATGTCAGGATAGAAGTTCAGGATATAAAAAAGATTACCTTGCACGGGTGTGAAAAAGCAATTAGCAATTAGCAATTAGCCTTTAGCTAAGAGCTAACCGCTAATGGCTAATAGCTTTAATCAAACAGCCACTAACTAATGAAGACAAAATATATTTACATAAATACCATCGGATGTCAGATGAATGTTTATGACTCCGAACAGATTGAAAAGATATTAGCTCCCTTGGGATACAAAATGAATTCGTCCTTTGAAGTTGCTGATCTTATAATTGTTAATACATGTGCCATCAGGGAAAAGGCTGAGCAGAAAGTTTTTAGTTTTTTAGGACGTCTTGCAGGCCTTAAAAGAAGAAAACCAGATTTGATTATAGGTGTTGGTGGTTGTGTGGCTCAGCAGGAAGGCGATAAGATCATGGAACGTATGCCGCATGTAGATTTGGTTTTCGGCACACATGCTATATCACGTTTGCCTTATCTTATAGAAAGAATAGAATCAGAAAGATGCAGCCTTGTCGACGTTGAAATGTCGGAAATCATAGAAGAGTTTGAATCTGTTATAGAATTGCCATTGGATAGAGCTGATCCAAAAGTCAAAAGCTTTGTGACAATTATGAGGGGCTGTGACAATTTTTGCACTTATTGTGTAGTACCATATGTCAGGGGCAGAGAAACAAGCAGGTTCCCTGAAAGCATAGTGGGCGAAGTCAGAGGTCTTGTTAAAACCGGTGTTCGAGAGGTTACTCTTCTTGGCCAGAATGTAAACAGCTATGGCAAAAAGGAAAACCTGAACTCATTCCCGCAACTTTTGGCCAGGGTAAATGAAATAGATGGACTTTTTAGAATCAGATTTACTACTTCTCATCCAAAAGACCTGTCAGATAATCTTATCAGCGCTTTTAAAGACCTTGATAAGCTGTGCAACCATATACATTTGCCTGTTCAGTCCGGATCAAACAGAATTTTAAAAAGAATGAACAGGAAATATAACAGGGAGCTGTATCTTGAAAAAATAGGTAAACTGCGCAATAATTGCCCGGGTATAGCTATTAGTTCTGATATTATTGTCGGCTTTCCAGGAGAAACTAGAGCTGATTTTGAAGAAACTTTGGATTTAATAAAAGAAGTGGAATTTGATAGTATTTTTGCATTTAAGTATTCTGACAGACCAAATGCACCGGCAGCCCGTTTTGCAAACAAAATTACAGAGCAGGAAAAGAAAGACAGATTGCAAACCCTGCTGAATTTGCAGGAATATTTTACAACCGGAAAGAACAGGCTTATGGTTGGATCAAATGAGTTGGTCCTTGTTGAAGGCTTAAGTAAAAAGAAGGTGGATAGCGATGATGCCCAAAATAAATATCAATACGCTCAGTGGACAGGGCGTACTGAAACCAACAAGGTAGTAAACTTTATACAGAGTGAGGCCACTATTCCACACGATAGAATATTAAAAGGGGAAATAGTGAACGTGAAAATTGAGAAAGCATATTCGCATTCGCTCTTGGGAAAACCAGCATTGAAAGGAGAACAAAGTTATGCTGCTTAAAGTTAGCATAGCGGGACTGACAATTGATCCGGCTTCAAACACACCGATCGTTATTTTAAAGTCTGATAAGGATGATCAGGCAATTCCTATATGGATAGGGTTGCTTGAAGCTACTTCTATTGCTTCAACTCTTCAAAATATTAAGTTTGAACGCCCCATGACTCACGATCTTTTTAAGAATTTTACCGACCTCCTTGATATCAAAATACAAAAGGTTGAGGTGTGTGATTTAAAAAACAACACTTTTTATGCTAGAATACATTTTATTTATGAAAAGGGTAATTTCAGTCTGGATGCACGACCCAGCGATGCAATCGCTTTGGCACTTCGATATAATGCCCCGATTTATGTTGATGATGATGTTATTAAAAAGTCGAAAATATCTGATACCCATCCTGAAGCCCTTGATAAGACTGAAGAGGGAAAAAAGTGGGCGGATTATCTTGAAAAGCTTTCGCCTGGAGATTTTGGGAGATATAAAATATGATAGATCTTCATGCGCATACGGTTTTTAGTGATGGCGTTTTAATCCCTTCTGAGCTTGTTAGAAGGGCGGAGTTTGTTGGATTAAAAGGAATTGGATTGACAGATCATGGTGATTTTTCAAATATTGATTTTATAGTTCCAAGAATGGTTGCCATAGCAGAGAAACTAAATAGCGTTTTAAGCATAAAGGTTGTTCCCGGGATAGAAATAACACATGTACCACCAGGCCTGATATCAGATGCCGCAAAAAAGGCGCGTTTTTTAGGAGCAAAAGTTATTATAGTGCATGGAGAAACAATTGTCGAACCAGTTGCTCCAGGCACGAATAATGCTGCGATAGAGGCAGATATTGACATTCTGGCGCACCCCGGTCTTATAAGCGAGGAGGAAGTTTTAAAAGCAAAGGAGAATGGAGTTTTTTTGGAGATATCAGCCCGTAAGGGGCATTCTCTGACAAACGGACATATTGCAAGGCTTGCCGGGAAAATAGGTGCAAAACTTATCATCAACACTGATGCGCATGCACCTGAAGATTTGATTGATGAAAAAATGGCAAAAAAAATTGTTTACGGGGCAGGTTTGACCGAGAATGACTATGATATGATGCAAAAAAATGCCTCCTTATTTATTAGGTAGATAGACTGAAGGCTGACAATTCTCCGGCAGCCTTCAATTTCCAATTTCCAATTTCCAGTTTCCAGCCAATCCACCCAAATTGAGCAATTTTTTACTTGACTAAATAAAAAACATGATTTACATATGACAAGAATAAATAAATATGATTCAGTAAATTATGGCAATATAGAAATAAAGATTGTATGCATTTTCTTAATATTAGATTTGTAAGAGGGATTTTTGGATAAAAATAAAGGAGGAAGCTATGGCTTTGGATCCAACCAAGTACAAGGACTGGCAGATTTCTGAAGATGCGGAAAAGGGCATGCCTATGCCGGAGGAGTGGAGGGAAAAACTCGGCCTCGAAAAAGAAGAGCTCCTTCCCATGGGGAGGTTGGCAAAGCTTGACTTCCTTAAAATCATTGATCGCCTGAAAGACAAGCCCGACGGAAAGTATATAGAAGTTACCGCTATTACTCCCACGCCACTCGGCGAAGGAAAGAGTACTACCGCATGCGGCCTTATGGAAGGCCTTGGCAAGCGTGGCGTAAACGTTGGCGGCGCTCTGAGGCAGCCTTCAGGCGGTCCCACCATGAATATTAAGGGTACTGCGGCCGGAGGCGGCATCTCCCTGCTTATTCCCATGACGGAGTTTTCCCTGGGGCTTACTGGCGATATCAATGACATCATGAACGCCCACAATCTTGCTATGGTGGCCCTTACGGCTCGCATGCAGCACGAGCGGAACTACAATGATGAACAACTGCAAAGGCTTACCGGCATGCGTCGTCTTAACGTCGATCCTACCCGCGTTGAAATGGGCTGGATCATCGACTTCTGTGCCCAGGCCTTGAGAAACATCATCATCGGCATTGGCGGGCGTTTTGACGGATTTACCATGCAGTCCAAGTTCGGCATTGCCGTAGGTTCCGAATGTATGGCTATTCTTTCCATTATCCGGGATCTGGCGGACTTGAGAAACCGTCTCGACAAAATCACCCTGGCCTTTGACAAGAGCGGCAAGCCGGTCACCACGGGCGACCTGGAAGTGGGCGGCGCCATGACTGCATGGATGCGCAATACAATCAATCCAACACTCATGTGCACTGCCGAATATCAGCCGTGCATGGTACATGCCGGTCCTTTTGCCAACATCGCCGTGGGCCAGTCTTCCATCATTTCAGACCGCATAGGGCTTAAAATGTTTGATTACCATGTCACTGAGAGCGGTTTTGGGGCGGATATCGGCTTTGAAAAATTTTGGAATGTCAAGTGTCGATACAGCGGACTGAAACCCCATGTCTCTGTTTTGACGTCTACCATTCGTGCCCTTAAGATGCACGGTGGAGGTCCCAGGGTTGTTGCAGGTCTGCCGCTTGCTGAAGAGTATATTAAGGAGAATGTGGAATTGGTGGAAAGGGGTTGTGAGAACATGGTCCATCATATCAACACCATCCGCAAGGCAGGGATCAATCCTGTGGTCTGTATTAACTGTTTCCATACCGATACGCATGATGAGATTGAAGCGGTCAGAAGGGCAGCCGAGGCGGCAGGGGCGCGTTGCGCCAAATCCACTCACTGGGCCGATGGCGGTGAAGGCGCTTTGGAATTTGCTGATGCAGTCATTGATGCCTGTAATGAAGAGAGCGATTTCAAATATCTGTATCCTCTGGAGATGAAGCTTCGCGATCGAGTGGAAATGATTGCCAAAGAAGTGTATGGCGCAGACGGAGTTGCCTGGACACCCGAGGCTGAGAGCAAGGCCAAGATGCTTGAGGGGGACTCCCAATATGATGACTACGCCACCATGATGGTGAAGACACATCTCAGCCTTAGCCATGATCCGGTACTGAAAGGGGTCCCCGGCGGCTGGACACTGCCGATTCGCGACGTTCTGATTTACTCCGGGGCGAAGTTTTTGTGTCCCTGCGCGGGCGCTATTAGCCTGATGCCGGGAACCAGCTCAAACCCCGCTTACAGGCGTATTGATGTAGATGTTGAGACCGGAAAAGTAAAGGGGCTTTTTTGATATTTACGGGAGATTTAAATAATGTCAGCAAAAATTATCAGCGGGACCGAAATAGCCAAAGAAATAAGGGTAGAGCTTAAGAAAGAGATAGCGGAATTAAAGGAAAAACATGGCTTGACTCCTGGATTGGCTACAATCCTTGTGGGTAATGACCCTGCATCCAAAGTATATGTCGGTCAAAAAGATAAGTCTTGTAATAACCTTGGTATTTATTCGAAGATGATCAACTTGCCCGGAGATATTGCAGAGGAAGATCTCCTGAAGTTAATTAATGAATTGAACAATGATTCCAGCATTCATGGTATTTTAGTACAGTTGCCTCTCCCTGAACACATTAATGAAACCCGAGTGCTTTATAAAATTGATCCCAACAAGGATGTAGATGGTTTCAATCCTGTAAATGTTGGGAAAATGATTATCGGAGAAAAATGTTTTCTTCCGTGTACACCTCATGGAATATTAGAGCTTCTAAGTCGTTCAGGAGTAAAAACAGAAGGCGCTGAGGTGGTAATAGTCGGGAGGAGCAACATCGTTGGAAAACCGGTTCTAAATCTTATGCTTCAGAAGAGGCCCTCTGGTAATGCAACGGTAACCCTGTGCCATACAAGGACTAAAGATATATCTTTTCACACAAAACGAGCAGACATACTTATAGTCGCTACCGGTCATCCAAAAACAGTTACCGGTGACATGGTCAAAGAAGGAGTTGTTGTTATTGATGTCGGGGTTAACAGGATTGGAAAAACCCCTGAGGGTAAGGCGATTTTAGTAGGCGATGTTGAATTTGATAGTGTTAAAGAAAAAGCTGCTGCAATAACACCAGTTCCGGGTGGTGTAGGCCCGATGACAATTGTTATGCTGATGAAGAATACCGTGGAAGCAGCAAGAAATACAATATGATAAGAGCTGATGAGCTGTTAAGCTAATGAGCTAATGAACTTACCAGCTTACCAGCTATGAGCTAATTTTGGAGGAATGATAATGGGATCAAGAAGATCTCCTATAGGTGTTGCCCAGCGCTGTATGGGCATTGATTGTGAGGGCAGTACATGTGTTGCGGAGCAAGCTGAGAAACAGGGGGTTGTTACCTATATACAGCGCATGAACAGGCGTGCTATTGAGCCATGCCTTTTTGGTCAGGGGGGAACATGCTGCCGGACTTGTTCCTTTGGGCCATGTATGATGATTGAGGGTGTTCCGGAGTCAATAGGACTTTGCGGCGCCACTCCTGCCACTGTAGCGGCGCGTAACTTTGCCCGTATGGTTGCTGGAGGAGCATCTGCACACATGGATCATGCCCTGGAAACCGCACTGGCATTTCTGGCTGCGGCCAGGGGAGAATCAGACTATAAAATCAAGGATGAAAAAAAACTGCGTGTACTGGCAGAGGTTTTTGAAATAAAGACCGAAGGCCGAAGCACAAAAGATATCGCCATTGATGTGGGTGAAAAGGCATTGGCTGAATTCGGGAGGCAGGAAGGTGGCATATATTGCATAAAACGTGCTCCTGAAAAGCGGCAGGAAGTATGGAAAAAAAATGGAGTTACACCTCGCGGCATACAGCGGGAAGTTGTTGAGATAATGCATCGGACACACATGGGTACCGACCAGGATTATCGCAACCTGATTCTCCAGGCCACCAGATGTGCCTTGGCGGACGGCTGGGGTGGTTCCATGATATCAACCGAACTGCAGGATATTATGTTCGGGACGCCGGTTCCGATCCGGGCGGTGGTCAACCTCGGTGTTCTTTCCGAAGATGAGATCAATGTGGTTGTTCACGGTCATGAGCCGATTCTGTCTGAAGCAATGGCTTTGGTTTCCCAGGAACCGGAGATGATTGAGGCAGCCAAAAAGGTTGGGGCAAAAGGGATCAATCTAGTCGGTGTCTGCTGTACAGGTAATGAGGTCCTCATGCGTCACGGGATTCCCGTTGCAGGCAGCTTTATTCAGCAGGAGATTGTTCTTGCAACAGGCGCGGTAGAGATAATGGTGGTAGATGTTCAATGTATTATGCAGTCTCTGCCGACAGTAGCTGAATGTTTCCATACTGAGGTGATTACTACCTCCGACAGGGCTAAGATCCCGGGCGCCGAGCATATAGAGGTCCACCATCACAATGCAGTGGGCACAGCACGGCAGATCATCCAGCGTGCAATTGATAAATTTCCACAGAGAGGAGAAACCAATATCCCGCAAAACAAAATGGATATTGTGGCGGGATTCAGTCACGAAACCATCAATCATATGCTGGGAGGCGCTTTCCGTGCTTCATATCGTCCCTTGAATGACAATATTATAAACGGCAGAATTAGAGGGATCGGTGCAGTTGTGGGATGTGACAGCATGCGCGTCCGTTCCGGGCACGTGCATACCACGGTGGTAAAGGAGCTGATAGCCAACAATGTCCTGGTCCTTGTCACTGGTTGTGCTGCTACTGCATGCGGGCGTGCTGGACTTCTGACTCCTGAAGCTGCAGAGCTGGCAGGGCCTGGCTTGAGAGAGGTCTGCGAGACAGTGGGGCTGCCGCCGGTATTGCATATGGGATCATGTGTGGACAACAGCCGGATTCTGATGGCTGCAACAGCGATTGTACGTGAGGGAGGCCTTGGAGACGATTTGTGCCAGGTCCCGGCAGCCGGTTGTGCACCGGAGTGGATGAGCGAAAAAGCTGTATCGATCGGGCACTATTTTGTAGCAAGCGGTGTTTTTGTAGTATTTGGGAGAACATTTCCAACAACAGGAAGCAAGATTTTGACTGATTTTCTGTTCAAAGAGTTTGAAGATCTGTACGGTGGAATGTGGGCGGTTGAATCCGATCCGGTAAAGATGGCCCAATTGATGATCCAGCGTATTGAAAAAGGTCGGGCGGCTCTGGGCATCCAGGAAACACAGGAAAGAGTTCTCTATGATATGGAAATGAGACGTGATTTGGAATAATAGATATTATGAAAGAAAGTAAAACAACAAAAATGGGTTCTGTGCTTGTCGTGGGCGGCGGTGTGGCAGGTATTCAGGCATCTCTGGATCTTTCCGAGCTGGGTTATTTTGTTTATCTTGTCGAGAAATCCGCATCAATTGGCGGGGTAATGGCTCGATTGGACAAGACCTTCCCTACCAATGACTGTGCTATCTGAATACTCGGACCAAAGTTAGTTGAGGCCGGTCGGTCTCCAAACATAAAGATACTGACAAACGCTCATTTGGAATCTGTTCAGGGTGAGGCAGGGAACTTTACTGCTCGCGTGCATACTGCTCCGCGATACATAAACGAGGATCTTTGCACGGGCTGCGGCACATGCACTATGTATTGCCCCGTTATAACTGCAGATATATTTAATGAAGGCCTTGCTTTAACAAAGAGCCTTCATAAAGATTATCCCCAGGCAGTACCCTCGAGTTTTTATATCGATCCCAGAGAGTGTCTTTTTATAAATCATGAGATGTGTCGTATCTGTGTTTCAACATGTCAGTCGCAGGCTATAGATTTTAGTCAGACAGAGGAAGAACACAATCTATCCGTAGGTTCTGTAATATTGACTCCGGGCTTTGGTCGTATTGATGATGAAGTTCTTGGCCGCTACGGTTTCGGTAAATATCCTGATGTACTTACAAGTTTAGAATTCGAGCGGTTGACTTGTGCATCAGGTCCTACTGAAGGGTCGATTGTCAGGCCGTCAGATCAGCGCCATCCAAAACATATCGCATTCCTCCAGTGTATAGGTTCAAGGGATGAAACATGTGGAAATGGATACTGTTCTTCAGTTTGCTGTATGTATGCAGTTAAAGAGGCATCTGTGGCAAAAGAGCATGATCCTGATCTTGATATAACCATATTTTATATGGATATGAGGACTCAGGGCAAGGAATTTGATGCATCCCGTCAACGAGCCAGAGAAAAATACGGCATCAAATTTGTTAGATCTCGTATTGCGGGAATTCAAGAACAAGGGGAGCAGTTGAGGATATCATACGTGGATGGTCGAGGTGTTCATCACGGTGAATCCTTTGACATGGTTGTTCTTTCTGAAGGTTTGGAATCACCTGAAGGGGCTGATGATCTTGCCCGCAACTGCGGTATTGATATTAATAAATATGAATTTTGCAGTACTCAGGCTTTTACTCCCCTTCAGACATCAAGACAGGGTGTCTTTGTGGCCGGCGCTTTCGGAGGGCCAAAAGACATCCCGGAGAGCGTTACGGAAGCAACCGGCGCTGTGGCTTCTGTTGACTCATTGCTAAACAAGGTGAGGGGCAGCCAGGTTGAAAAAAAAGAATACCCCGCAGAGCTTGTAATAGAAGATGAGCCAAGAATAGGTGTTTTTGTGTGCCATTGTGGAAGCAATATTGCAAGTGTTATTGACGTTGCTGCAGTTAGAGAATACGCATCAACTCTTGAGAGCGTTGTTTATGCGGATCAAACCCTGTATAGTTGTTCTCAGGATGCTCAATACATCTTAAAGGAAAAGATAAAGGCGCATAATCTTAATCGGGTTATAGTTGCTGCCTGCACACCTCGTACACATGAACCATTATTTCAGGAAACACTCAGGGATACGGGCCTGAACCGTGCTCTGTTTGAAATGGTAAACATCAGGGATCAGTGTTCGTGGGTGCATGCAGGAGAACCTGAAGAAGCTACTGAGAAAGCAAAGGATCTGGTCAGGATGGCGGTTGCAAAGTCCGGCCTGTCGCAACCACTTCCGGAACAGCAGATTCCTGTTATACCGAGAGCACTGGTCATAGGTGGTGGAATTTCAGGAATGACAGCGGCTTTGAGTATGGCGGAGCAGGGATTTGAGACCTTTCTGGTAGAAAAGTCTGACAGACTCGGCGGCAATTTGAGGAATGTGAGTGCTCTGCTATCTGGTGAGGATCCAAGAAAAATAGTTAAAGAAGTTGAGAAAAAGATAGCTTCCAATGATTTGATACGAGTTTATACCGGCGCTGAGGTTGAAGGCGTATCCGGCTATGTGGGGAACTTTACTACTAACATTTCTTCTGCTTTGGGGACACAAGTTATTGAGCACGGTGTAATCATTGTTGCTACAGGGGGCCATCCGTATGAGCCAAAGCAGTATTGTTACGAAACTTCCAGGCAGGTTATAACCCAGATAGAATTGGAAGATGCTATTTCTTCCGGTACCCTGGAGAAAGATCTCCAACAGGTTGTTATGATTCAATGCGTTGGTTCCCGGGGGGACGACCTTTCTTATTGCAGCAAGGTATGCTGCGGTCAGGCCGTGAAAAATGCATTGCGGATTTTAGATAAATACCCGGATACCAATATTTATATCCTTTACAGAGACATACGCACTTACGGGTTTATGGAAGACTACTATAGAAAGGCAAGAGAAAAAGGCGTTGTTTTTGTCAATTATGACAAGGAAAAAGCACCTGTTGCAACTGACACGGACGGCAAGCTTTGCGTTACCTTTTTTGATGAAATGCTTGATGAAGATATTACCCTTGAGCCGGATCTTCTCGTACTGAGTGTTGGAATAGTACCGAACGATGTTGAGAGCCTGTCAAAGATTCTCAAGGTCCCTGTGACAAAGGATAATTTTTTTCTGGAGGCACATGTCAAGCTCCGTCCGGTTGAATTTTCTGTTGACGGTATATTCATGTGCGGTCTTGCCCATTCCCCCAAACCGGTTAATGAATCTATTGCTCAGGCAAAATCTGCTGCCGGCAAGGCAGCTCTGCCTCTGGCAAAAGGTGTCGTGTCAGTTGAGCCGATTGTATCTAAAGTAAATCCTGAACTTTGCATTGGCTGTGGGATTTGCGTAAGTCTTTGCCCGTATCAGGCAATTCAAATGGTCAAGGCAGGTAAGAAGAAGAAGGCGGAAACTATTTCCGCCTCTTGTAAAGGCTGTGGGATTTGCGCATCCCATTGTCCAAAACTGGCTATATCTATGGGCGGTTTTACAACCGAACAGATCAGGTCTCAGATAAAGGCCTTTGGAGGATAGGAGGATCAATGGGGCAAGAGTTTAACCCTAAGATACTTGGATTTATGTGTAACTGGTGCTGTTACGCTGCTGCAGATTCAGCGGGTGTGGCACGGTATCAATACCCGACGAATGTTAGAACGATTCGTTTGATGTGTACGGGGAGAATGGACCCGCTTTTTATTATAGATGCCTTTTGTGTCGGAACAGACGGTGTCTTTGTGGGTGGCTGACACCTTGGAGAATGTCATTACCAGGTTGGTAATTACGATGCTATAATAATGGAGGAATTTGTCAGGAAGATATTGGCAAAGATCGGTATTGATAGCGACCGTTTTGTATTGAAATGGGCTTCAGCGGCCGAGGGCCCGCGATTTGTAAAGTTGATCACTGATTTTACCGCTAAAATCAAGTCTCTTGGTCCTTTGGGAGAGCCCGAGGGCGTTAGTAAGGATGAGTTGCAGATCAAGCTTTTGGCGGCGCGAAGTGCGCTTGAGAAAGCAAAATTGCGGACAGGGCTGGGTAACCTTACAAAGGGATTTCGTAAAGAAGGCGACTATTCTGAACAGATCATAAAGGATCAGGTGAATGAGAAGCTGACAAAGTCAATAGGTACTGAGATAGATAGAAATGAGACTTTACTTCGCATACAAAAACAAGGGCCGATTACTTTTGACGAGTTGGCCAAAAAGATAGGGGTGCCCGGAACAGATATTGAAAAATATGTGGCCGCATTTCGCAAAAAAGGATTGGTAGTTGAGACCGACAACCAGTTGTCAGCAACAAGCAACCAGTAACCAGCAACGAGCAACGAAATTATGACGATATATAAAGAAGATTTAGAACCTCGATTTAAGTTTGAAGTAGCGGAACTTCCGGAAGGTGAGAATGTCAAAGAATGTTTTGCATGCGGCAGTTGTACTGGTGTCTGCCCTGTCAGCCAGATAATACCTGAATTTGATCCCAGAAAAATTCTTCATATGATATCTCTCGGCCTGAAAAAAAAGCTGCTTTCATCTGATTTGCTCTGGTATTGTACGGGCTGTAGTACTTGTAAATTTGTCTGTCCACAGGATGTTCGATTTAATGATGTTATTAAAGCTCTGAAGGTCCTGGCCTTGCAGGATGGATATGTGGATGCAGATAGTTTAAGTGAAATGGGCAAGCTTGCTGTTGTAGATGAGAAACGTTGTGTGGGCTGTCTGACTTGTGTGCGTTTGTGTCCATTTTCTGCTCCGAGCATCGAGGCTGGAAACGGAGTTGCTTATATTGAACCGCTTAAATGTGTGGCATGTGGAATATGTGTTGCAGGGTGTCCGGTTAAGGCCATTGAGTTGAAAATATCGGAAGATGTTAAACGCTTTGGTTCGTTTGACTTATTACGCCAGGCAGAGCAGCCTGACAATTTGGGAGAACCAAATATCGTGGCCTTTTGCTGCCACTATACAGCTTATGCGTGTTCACAGGATTTGCAGAATCTATCTAAGTTAGGATTCCCAGAGAATGTTCGCGTGGAAATACTTTCCTGCAGCGGCAGCATCAGCATCAGCCGTTTGTTGAAAGCGTTTGAAGATGGAGCAGATGGTGTTTACGTAGCCGGGTGTCTGGAAGATACTTGTCACAATGTTAAAGGAAGCCAGGTTGCATCGAATAGAGTGAATTATGTAAAAAATGTTCTTTCGCAGTTGAACTTAGACCCTTCGCGTATTGAGATGTACATGATTTCCCGTGAATCGAATCAGGGATTTATTGATGCCGCTAAAGATATGACTGAGCGAATTAAAATATTGGGCACCAGCCGGTTAAAAGGGAAATAGCGGACAGATAGCGAAGGGGAGGGTGTTTTTGATTTGACAATAAGTACTAATGACCTGGATCCAGGGTTTAAATTTGAAATAGCCAATGTGCCGGGGAATGAACTTATTAAACATTGTTTTACATGCGGGGCCTGTATTGCAGCTTGTCCTGTTAGCAATGCCTGTTCCGAATATGATCCAAGAAAAATCATACATATGATTATTCTTGGACTAAAAGAACGAGTCCTTTCCTCTGAAAACATCTGGTATTGTTCTCACTGTGAATCCTGTAGATTTTCCTGCCCTCAGGGTGTCCATATAAGTGAAGTTATGGATGCCTTGCAGACTATAGCTGTTAGGGATAATTATGTTGCTGCTGATGCATTTCAAAAATTTGGTACAGCTCCCTGCAAAGCTGCATGTCCGGCTCATATCAGCATTCAGGGATTTATTGGAATGATTGCAGAGGGAAGATACAGAGACGGCCTGAAACTAATCAAAGAGGAAATGCCTTTTCCCTGCATTTGCGGCCGTATATGCTGGCATCCATGTGAAAACAAGTGCAATAGAAATAAAGTGGATAAACCGGTTGCTATTGAGTATCTTAAGCGGTTTTTAGCTGACAGAGACCTTGCAGAAGACATTAACTATGTTCCTGAAACAGAAGAAAAGAAAGAAGAAAAAGTGGCTGTGATAGGCGCGGGCCCTGCTGGTTTAAGTGCGGCATACTTTCTTGCTATTAAGGGATACCCCGTGACGGTCTTTGACAGGCTGCCGGTGGCCGGCGGTATGATGGCTGTCGGTATTCCGGCATATCGTCTTCCTCGTGATATTCTCAGGAAAGAGATAAAAACTATTATTGACATGGGTGTAGAGATTAAAACAGGCGTGACATTCGGCAAAGATATCACAATTGAAAGCCTTAGAAATGAGGGCTACAAGGCATTTTTCATTGCTGTAGGTCGTCATGTCAGCCGCGGCTTGAATGTGAAAGGAGAGAATCTTAAAGGAATAATTCATGGCATTGATTTTCTAAAAAATATTTCTCTTAAAGGCAAGGTAAGTATTGGTAAAAGAACAGTAGTTCTGGGCGGCGGAAATGTGGCCATAGATGTTGCTCTCACTGCTCTTAGAAACGGAGCCAAAGAGGTTCAGATAGTGTGTCTTGAGGGCCGTGATGAGATGCATGCTTGGGAATATGAGATAAAGGATGCGCTGGATGAGGGAATAGCTATAATAAACAATTGGGGCCCAAGACGTTTTATAGAAAAAAACGGGCATGTTAAGAGCATTGAATTCAAACGCTGCACCGCTGTTCTTGATACGAATGGCCGTTTCAATCCTCAATATGATGAGACTGAATTAATGACACTGGAGGCTGATACCGTGCTGCTGTCTATAGGTCAGGCCTGTGATATGTCTTTTGCCAAAGGGGTGCCTGATCTTGAGGTTTCTCCAATGGGTCCGGTAGTTAAAGATCCCTTTACCCTTGAAACCAATATCCCGGGAATTTTTGTCGGCGGCGATGCTTCTTATGGCCCGCGTTCGGTGGTAGAGGCAGTTGCTTCCGGAAAAAAGGCTGCCATATCGACTGATCGCTATCTTAGAGGAGAGGACATTAAGGCAGATCGTTCTCAGAAATGGAATAGCATTGAATTTGAACCGCAAAATGTGAAACTTGCAGACAGGCAGCAAATGCAGCGCCTTTCAATTGCCGAGCGAAGAAAGAGTTTTGAAGAGATTGATTCAGGTTTCAGTGAGCAGCAGGCCAGACTTGAGGCTAAACGGTGTCTCAGGATATGTGGAACTCAGAGCAAAGTTATACAGACGGAAGGTAAAAGATTATGATTGTAGGACAGCAGAAGGACTTTGACGAAATCAAAAAAATGATCACAGGTTATAACCGCCTCCTGGTATTGGGTTGTCAGACCTGCGTTGCTATTTCTTTTGCCGGTGGTATGCGCGAGGTGGAAATTCTGGCATCGATGATTCGTATGGACAGGAAAATGGCCGGTCAGGATGTTGAAATTGTAGAGGAAGCCATTTTGCGGCAATGCGATTTTGAGTTTTTAGATTCTGTTAAGGATTTGGTTGCCGACTGTGATGTCGTTCTTTCTCTTGCCTGTGGTGTAGGTGTTCAGGCCATGGCGGAAAGGTATCCTGATAAAGTGATATTGCCTGGTCTTAATACTACTTTTATGGGCTTGACCGAGGAAATGGGCGTCTGGTCGGAACGTTGTGCGGGATGCGGAGATTGTATCCTGGACAGGACAGGAGGATTGTGTCCCATTGCCAGGTGTTCAAAAGGCCTCTTAAACGGGCCTTGTGGTGGATCTGTGAATGGCAAATGCGAAATCAGTCCTGATGTTGATTGCGTATGGCAACTAATAATTGATCGTTTGAAAGCTCTAAATCAACTGGAAAAGTTAGAAGAAATATTTCCCGTCAAAGACTGGAGTGTTAGCGGGCATGGAGGGACGCGGAAAATTATAAGAGAGGATCTCACAGCGTGAAATATATTTTTTCCAATTTCCAATTTCAATGTTCCATGAACGTTTACCAAAATTTATAAATTAATCATACTAAAAAATGTTTTCTAAAGTCGGATCCATATTAGTAGTCGGTGGCGGCATTGCCGGTATTCAGGCATGTCTTGACCTGGCTGATTCGGGATATTTTGTTTATCTGGTTGAAAAGTCGGCGTTTATCGGCGGCAAAATAGCGCAACTTGACAAGACATATCCTGTTAACGACTGCCCTTTTTGTATCAGGTATAATGAGCATATGGAGTGTGCTTCACATACAAATATAGAGATATTAACCTTATCTGAAGTTAGAGATATTAAAGGTAGTTCAGGAAATTTTGAGGTAACGATAGCCCAGCATCCGGGATATGTGGATATTGAAAAATGCACCGTCTGTGGCTTGTGTGCGGAAAGATGCCCTGAGGAGGTTAATGACGAATTTAACGAAGGCCTGGGAAAAAGAAAAGCTATATATCTGGAATATCCTAAGGCTGTACCCAATGGCTATGTGATTGACAGAAAAAACTGCCTCCACTTTACAAAAGAGGGATGCAATATCTGCCTGGAAGTTTGTAATGAAAAGGCCATAGATTTTGATAAAAATGAAAAGGACATTACTCTTAATGTCGGATCAGTTATTCTGGCTACAGGTTTTGATTCTGTAGTTCCATCATATTGCGAATATATTAAATTCCCCAATGTTATAACCGGCATGGAATTTGAGAGGATCATGAGCCTGAATGGTCCCTGTGGAGGTCATTTGATACGGCCTTCTGATAGAAAAGAACCAAAAAACATTGCGTGGCTTCAGTGTATAGGGTCAAGAGATATTAAACATAACTATTGTTCAACGGTTTGCTGTATGTATGCTGTCAAACAGGCCATTCTTGCTAAAAAACACAACAAAATATTGAATACCTCCATTTTTTTCATGGATATGCGGGTGTGCGGAAAGGACTATGAGAGGTACTACAACCGTGCGAAAGACGAGGATGATGTTCGTTTTGTTCGATCAAGAGTACATAACGTCTTCCCTGTGGATGGTACGGATGACCTTTTAATTCGTTATGCTGATGAACGGGGAAAGATCTCTGAAGAAATATACGATATGGTAGTTCTTTCACTTGGTTTAGAACCTTCTCAGGATGCTGTTAAGTTGGCTCGTGGTCTTGGTATTAGTCTTGACAAAAATAATTTTGTTGAAACCAGTAGTTTTGCGCCGGTTAATACATCCGTACCCGGCGTTTATGCGTGTGGCGCCTTTAATGCTCCGAAAGATATTTCTGAATCAATAACTGAGGCTAGTGCGGCAGCCTGTGCATCATCACTGAACATGGCGGCATCCGGAGCAGCATTGCATGATCCCCTGGAAGAGACCGGGCAAAAACCGGTACCGGCAGGACTTGTTGTCGGCGGTGGTGTAACCGGCATGGTAAGCTGCCTGTGTCTGGCTGATCAGGGATATAGGGCATATCTGATAGAAAAGACCGACAAGCTCGGCGGACATGCTCTTAAACTGAGGAAGACTTTTAAGGGTGAAGATGTAAGCTCATATGTTAAAGAACTTATAAATAAAGTAGAAAATCACCATTTGATTGATGTTTGTCTTAATTCCGAGGTCAAGAATACCGATGGTTATGCAGGTAATTTTAGTACCAGGGTAGCAATCTCAAGTTCAACTGAAACGAAAAATATTAAACATGGCGTTACAATTATGTCAACCGGGGCGGATTTTCTCAGAACCAGTGAATACCTTTATGGAAAGAATCCCAATGTTTTGAGCTGGTTCCAGTTAGATAAAATGTTATCCGAAGAACCCAATACAATCAAAAATGCTAATGCCTGGGTCTTTATACTTTGTGTAGGCTCAAGGGAACCTGAAAGGCCATATTGCAGCAAGATTTGCTGCTCCAGTGCACTTCGAAATGCCCTGGAGCTCAAAAAACTAAATCCAGACATGGAAATATATGTGCTCTACAGGGATATGCGAACATACGGGTTAATAGAAGATTTATACACCGATGCCAGGGATAAAGGGATAGTATTTATCAGGTATAAACTTGACGGCAAACCAGAGGTGGATGAAGACCAGGATGGCAGGCTCAAGGTGCGGATTCTCGACAATCTTCTTGGAGAACATATAATAATTCAACCTGATTTTATAACGTTGCAGACAGCTATAGTTCCTGGGAATCATGAAAGTCTGGCAAAGCTGTTTAAGCTGCCTCTTGATCAAGATGGTTTTTTTAGGGAAGCCCATAAAAAATTTAAGCCAGTTGAATTTTCTGCAAAGGGTATCTATCTGGCCGGACTTGTTCATTGCCCAAAGCCCATTGATGAAACTATTTCTCAGGCACAGGCCGCAGCAGTTAAGGCTGTAACTGTTCTTTCTAAGGAATATATTGCAACGAGTAATGAAGTTGCATCAATTGATCTGAAATTATGTGTCGCATGTCTGACATGTGCCAGAATTTGTTCTTACGATGCCATAGTTATAAACGGTATGGGCAAGCCGTATGTTGAACCGGCAAAATGTCGTGGGTGCGGTATTTGCGTTGTTGAATGCCCGACTAAAGCTATTATTTTAGAGCATTTCAAGAACGATCCGATACTAAGGAGCGTGGACGAAGCGTTTTTGGAACCGTTCACAGAATATGTCCAATGAAAGCTAAATTTGAGCCTTTAATTCTTGCCTTTTGTTGCAATTATTGCCCCTCTTGCGCAGCCGATTTGGCAGAGTCGGCAAAATTGCAGTATCCGCCTAACATAAGGATAATTAAGGTGCCTTGCATAGGAGCAGTCGGGACAATACATATTCTTAAGGCTTTGGAAAACGGGGCGGATGGCGTGTGTTTGATGGGATGCCTGGAAGGGAATTGCGAGTATTTGACTGGAAATTTCAGAGCCGGGAAGCGAGTCCAATATGTTAAAAAATTACTTGGAAAGCTATCGATAGAAAAAGAAAGATTGGAGATCTATAATCTTTCAGCCGCTGAAGCCCACAGGTTTTGCGAGATTGCCGGGGAAGTAACTGAAACAGTCAGAAGTTTGGGCCCAATACCATTGAAAATAGATAACTCTAAAATATAGGAAGAGCGATGATTATGAAATCGGGCAGTAATCTAGAAAAAATATTATCCGGCGGACAGTTTTCTGTAACTGCTGAATGCGGTCCTCCAAAGGGCACCTCTGCAAAGGTGATTCAGAGAAAGGGAGAACTCCTTAAATCCCATTGCGATGCCTTGAATGTGACTGATAACCAGACGGCAATCGTTCGGATGTCAAGCCTGAGTGGCTGTGTGCTTTTGAAACAGCTTAACGTAGAACCGGTAATGCAAATGGTCGTGCGAGACCGTAACCGTCTTGCCATTCAGAGTGATATCCTGGGGGCTGTTGCGCTGGGGATTAGAAATGTTTTGTGCCTTTCCGGCGATCATCAGAAGTTTGGCAACCATCCCACAGCCAAGGGTGTATATGATATTGATTCTATACAACTTATTCAGACCTTAAAACATATGCGCGATGAAAAGAAATTCTTGTCCGGAGATGATATATCGGGAGAAGTGCCGCTTTTTCTTGGAGCAGCGGCTAATCCTTTTGCTGATCCTTTTGAATTTCGCGTTGTTCGCCTGGCAAAAAAAATCAAGGCTGGTGCAGACTTTATTCAGACCCAGGCTATCTTTGATGTTCCGAGATTTATCAGATGGATGGATATGGTCAGGGACCGTGGCCTG
>DAOUSD010000193.1 GCA_030627405.1 Deltaproteobacteria bacterium | reverse complement strand
TTAAAAAGAGTTAACAGCTCAGGATTTATTGAGAATACAATTGAAAGAAATACAATATGGCTTGCACAGACTCCTCAGGCTTTTAAATATAACCTGATAAGAAGAGCACATGAAAATGCCATACATACCGGCATTAATGGTACAGACGATGCTATGTTGGTAGAACAACTTGGAATAAAGGTAAGAGTTGTCACGGGCAGCAGGTGCAACATTAAAATTACAACCAAAGAAGATTTATTACTTGCAAGAGCAATGATTAGGGCTGAAGCTGCAGATAGTTAGCGAAAAGCCTCTGGTTAACCCTGGAAAAGCGATCAAAATCCGTTATCATCTCCATTCCGGGTATTAAAGCTTTTACTACAGGTATAGCAAGGTCTTTTCTGGTCAAGTTTACATATAGCGGTTTGTAGTTATTAGCTATAAGCAGAGTTTCAAGAATCGCCAGATCCTTAACAGGATTACTGGTTGAGTAATCGGGCAGATTCTCAAAGCAAAGCGTCGGCAGCTCGTCAAGGCCGGGATTTGAAGCAGGTCCATCAGGGTAGGGATAAGGAGTTTCAGTTAAGGCGGAAATAAGAGCTTTTTTGCCATCAAGGTGAGCAGCGGTTCCTTTAACGATTTTTTCGTTTTGGCTGACAATAAAACACTTGTAGCATGGGACACCGAATGGCCGGCTTATATCCTGGAATTGAACTACTATGCCTTTGGTTTTATACTCTTCCAATAAATTTGCGATCTGAGGGTCTTCAGCCTCAAGTCTGAAGCATCGAGATGGGGTATAAAGAGATAATCCTTCGTTTTCGCGTTCAATAATTTCCAATAGAGCATTTATTTTTGCCTCTTCTATTGAGTTCCCGGACGCAAGGCCGGTTGAACCAAGTCCGCTGAACAGATCAATTTCATCCAAATTGCAAAAAAGAAATACACACTGAGCTGGAATCAGGATAGATTGTATACTTCGGCCAAATTGCTCTTCACCTTCAAGCCAGAATAGTGCTTCGTTATTGTATGGAGTTTCTAAAACAAGATCGTTTGGATTTAATGCGTTTTTACCATCTTTGATCAAATCCTCGTATTTTGCATGCGTTAATGGATATTCCTTTATGAAATCAAATGTACCTTCTGAGGTAAAGCCGGTAAATGCTGATTTACGTTCAACTATTTCCATGCTGTATGATGCCCGTGCCGCATCAAGAGAAAGACCCTTGCCGTAACTGGTTTGATCGCCTATAAAAATATAGTTGTGGCGGCTGTTCCTGACGGAGTAGCCGATATGCCATTTCCTGAGGAGCGCAAAAGGGCTCAGAGATGATTCGTGCCTCATTTCCGTATCCGTGAGGATATCATATTCTTTAAGTTTGTTCAGAGCATGCTGGGCGGTTGTCTTAAGCGGAGTAATGTATTTATCTTTTTTTGAGCAAATCCCTGCTATTTTGTCATAGATTCCACGAATATGGACATAATTATCTTGTATCTCCGAAAGTTTTTCTTTGCCGAACAATAGCGGCAGTTTGATATCATCAGGCGCTGGAAGCGGCTTATGCTCGAAGATGTTGCTTTTGAAAACAGCAATCCATTTTGAATGAAGATCATGATCGTCTAAAAGGCTGGATTTGATAAGGTTAAGCGGAGTGTAAGCTGAAAGCTTCTTTGTTTTTTCTGATTCAAAATATTTTTTAAATAAGTTGAAGCTATCATATAATAGAGAAGCTTCATATAATAATGCCGACAAGGTATAATCATCCTGCCTCGCTTCCTTAATGAGCTGGTTTATCTTTTTTTCATCAAAATTAGCGATAATATCTAAAAGATGTTTATGCATAAAAGTATCATAGGGATGATCTCTCAGGTATTCAATTGATTTTTCAAAGCTGATTTCTTTCATCGGGCTGCATGAAAAATATCCGACTCCTGTCTCTGTATTCTTCAGGCCCAGCTTATACACCACATTTATAAATGCCGGCTGTTTGGTATTATTATTCATTTGCTAATATTTTATCAAAGTATTCAACAGTCTTTTTCAGCCCCTCATCTATTTTGATAACAGGCTCCCAGTCGAGTTTTTCTTTAGCCAGGCTGATATCCGGCTGACGCCGGCATGGGTCATCCTGGGGCAGCGGCCTGAAAACAATCTTTGATTTAGATCCGGTTGTTTCTATGATTTTTTTTGCCAATTCAAGGACGGAGAATTCCTTTGGATTTCCAAGGTTGACCGGACCAGTGAAATCATCAGGTGAGTCCATCATTCTGATCAAGCCTTCTATTAGATCGTCAACATAGCAAAAAGATCTGGTTTGTAATCCGTCACCAAAGACAGTTATGTCTTTATTTGAAAGCGCCTGTACAATAAAATTGCTGACTACCCGCCCATCATTTGGATGCATTTGCGGGCCATATGTATTGAATATCCTCGCAACTTTGATTTTAAGCCCATGCTGACGATAGTAGTCAAAAAAAAGTGTTTCAGCGCACCTTTTCCCCTCATCATAGCAAGACCTTGGTCCGATAGGATTTACTTTTCCCCAGTAACTTTCAGTCTGAGGATGAATTTCAGGGTCACCGTAAACTTCGCTCGTCGATGCCTGCAGGATTTTAGCCTTTACCCGTTTGGCCAGTCCCAGCATGTTGATGGCGCCGTGTACGCTCGTCTTTGTTGTCTGAACCGGATCGAACTGATAATGAACCGGAGATGCTGGACAGGCGAGGTTGTATATTTCATCCGCCTCTATATAAAGCGGAAAAGTAATGTCATGACGAATAAATTCAAAATTCGGATTACTTAGAAGGTCTGCTATATTTTTTCTGGCACCTGTAAAACAATTGTCAATGCATAGAACTTCATAATCTTCACCGACTAGTCGTTTACAAAGATGAGAGCCCAAAAAGCCTGCGCCGCCTGTAATTAATATACGTTTATTATCATAATATTTCATAGAAATACCTTTAATTGTAATAGTTCGTAGCCGTTCACGGCTTGAAACTTGAAATTGGAAAATAGAAATTGGGAAGAACAGTACAAAAGCATGAAGGCCAAATTTCCAATTTCTAATTTCGACGTTCCGTGAACGCTTACAATTTTACCTAAAAATGCGTTAATGCCGGCTTTCCTATTGGAAATACATCGAACCCGATTTCAAAAAGTCTTTGATGGTCAACGATATTACGACCATCAAAGAAAAAGGCCGGTTTAATCATTGAGCTATAAATTTTTTCATAGTTAAGGTCTTTATATATATCCCATTCAGTCATTACAGCTATAGCATAGCTTCCGGCAGCCGCTTCATAAGGGTCTTTAACATATTTTACGTCAGCATCAATATTCTGCAAATCAATCTTTGCGTTCTTAAGAGCTTCAGGATCAGTTATTACCAGCTCTGCTTTTTCCTCAATTAATCTTTTGGCTATATATATGGCAGGGCTTTCTCTTGTGTCTCCTGTATTTGCCTTAAACGCAAACCCCAAAAGGCATATTTTTTTGTTAACCAGTGTATTGAACATTGTTGTAAGCATGTTAATTACAAAACGTTCTTTCTGAAAATCATTAATTTTTACCACGCTGCCCCAGTAGTCGGCGACTTCATTAAGGCCATAATGCCTGCAAAGATAAACCAGATTAAGAATATCTTTTTTAAAGCATGATCCACCAAAACCAATGCTTGCGTTTAAGAATTTCATTCCAATACGACTGTCAAATCCAACGGCTTTTGTGACATTGGTAATGTCGGCATCTGTCTTCTCACACAGGGCGGAAATCGAATTTATAGACGATATCCTTTGGGCCAGGAATGCGTTTGAAACCAGTTTGGAAAGTTCGCTGCTCCAGATATCAGAAGTAATAATTTGGTCTTTGTTCACCCAGTTTGTATATATCTCGACCAGCTCATTTCCGGCTTTTATTCCGCTTTTTGTTTGCCGTGAGCCGATAAGAACTCTATCCGGATTTTCCAAATCATGAACAGCCGTGCCTTCAGCTAAAAATTCGGGGTTGGAAAGTACTTCAAAATGAATTTTGTTATTATTCGAGGTGAGAATTCTTTCCATAGCCAGGGCTGTTTTAACCGGAAGAGTACTTTTCTCTACGATTATTTTCGGTGATTCAGCACATTGCAATATATGCCTTGCGGTCTTTTCCCAGTATTGAAGATCAGCAGCCATGCCGGCGCCAACGCCAAATGTCTTGGTAGGAGTGTTGACACTTACGAAAATAATATCAGACTCTTTGATACCCTTATCTACATCTGTGCTGAAAAAAAGATTTCTTCCACGGGCAGCTTTTACAATTTCGTCAAGACCCGGCTCATAGATGGGGAGGTTGTCAGAGTTCCATTCAGCTATCCGCTTATGGTTGATATCTACAACAGTTATTTTATATTGCGGGCATTTATAAGCGATCATAGCCATCGTAGGACCGCCGACATAGCCGGCTCCTATGCAAAGAAGTTTTTTTTCAAATTCGGTTTCCATTTTTCCTCATTTCGAAGCTCCCCGCCGCAAGCAAACAGGGTGTTGAAAATTTAATAAATAGATGTTGATGATAAAAAGCAAAAAATATATATACAGGAAGAAACGATTGAATGTCAATTGAGAAGTCAGGTGTGAAGTAGTTTTGATTCCGCTAAAAACATTTCAAAGGGATCGCCGGGTTAGTAGATATTATACGTCTTGGAATTGGAAAAGGAGATGGGCACATAATGAATGCTTCTAAAGATACAAT
Source organism: Deltaproteobacteria bacterium (assembly GCA_030627405.1). Lineage (GTDB taxonomy): Bacteria > Desulfobacterota > Desulfobacteria > Desulfobacterales > ETH-SRB1 > B13-G4. The sequence continues at coordinate 26 of DAOUSD010000193.1, read as the reverse complement.
TGTTGTAAATGCCAATGTTGAAATGA